>NZ_JALQDP010000029.1:0-153442 GCF_023631165.1 Caballeronia sp. AZ1_KS37
CGGAATCAGACGCTACATTCACTACTACAATCACCACCGCATCAAGCTGAAGCTGAAAGGGCTGAGTCCTGTGATGTCAGAACTCAGCCCTTAGCGGCCTAGCCCAAAACTGTCCAACTTTGCGGGGTCAGTTCAGAAAGCGCCGAGGCTTTTTCTTTTCGCGTCAACGAAACGCGATCACACCGCCATGCAGAGATACTTGATGACGACGTAATCGTCGATGCCGTAATGCGAGCCTTCGCGCCCGAGGCCCGACTGCTTCACGCCGCCGAACGGCGCGACTTCGTTCGAGATGAGGCCGGTGTTGATGCCCACCATGCCGTATTCCAGCGCTTCGGCGACGCGCCAGATGCGGCCGATGTCGCGGCTATAGAAGTACGCGGCGAGGCCGAACTCGGTGTCGTTGGCGAGCTGCACGACTTCATCGTCGGACGAGAATTTGAAGATCGGCGCGAGCGGGCCGAAAGTTTCTTCCTTCGCCACTTTCATGTCCGGCGTGACGCCGGTCAGTACGGTCGGCTCGAAGAACCCGTGACCGAGCGTGTGCCGCTTGCCGCCCGAAGCGAGCGCGGCGCCTTTCGCGAGCGCGTCCGCGATATGCGATTCGACCTTTTGCACGGCCGCTTCGTTGATGAGCGGCCCGAGCGCGACGCCGCTTTCCGTGCCGCTTCCGACCTTGAGCTTGCTCGCGGCTGCCGCGAGCTTTTGCGCGAAGGCATCGTAGACGCGCTCGTGGACGTAGAAGCGGTTCGTGCACACGCAGGTTTGTCCGCTATTCCGATATTTCGATGCAATCGCGCCTTCCACGGCGGCGTCGAGATCGGCGTCGTCGAATACGATGAACGGTGCGTTGCCGCCGAGTTCCAGCGTCACCTTTTTGACGGTCGGCGCGCTTTGCGCCATCAGCAGACGGCCGACCGCCGTCGAGCCGGTGAACGACAGCTTGCGCACGATCGGATTTCCCGTCATTTCGCCGCCGATTGCTTTCGGATCGCCGGTGAGGACGCTGAGCACGCCTTTCGGCAGGCCCGCGCGTTCTGCGAGCACCGCGAGCGCGAATGCGGAGAAGGGCGTTGCTTCTGCGGGCTTCACGACGATCGGGCAGCCGGCTGCGAGCGCCGGTCCGACCTTGCGCGTGATCATCGCGGCGGGGAAGTTCCACGGCGTGATTGCGGCGCAGACGCCGATCGGTTCCTTGGTCACGACGATGCGCTTGTCGGCAGCGGGCGTGGCGAGCGTATCGCCGGCGACGCGCTTGCCTTCCTCCGCGAACCATTCGATGAACGACGCCGCGTAGGTGATTTCGCCCTTAGCTTCGGCGAGCGGCTTGCCTTGCTCGGTCGTGAGGATGAGGGCGAGATCGTCGGCGTTTGCCATCATCAGGTCGAACCAGCGGCGCAGGATGGCCGCGCGTTCCTTCGCGGTTTTTTTGCGCCAGGCGGGCCAGGCGGTGTTGGCGGCATCGATCGCGCGGCGCGTTTCGGTTGCGCCCATGTTGGGGACTTTGCCGAGGGATTCTCCCGTTGCCGGGTTCACCACTTCAAACGTTTCGCCGTTGTCGGCTTGTTGCCATTCGCCGTCGATGTACGCTGCGTGACGCAAGAGCGTCGGGTCTTTCAGGTGTTCTTTCAGGCTCATTTGCTAGTCCTTTCGGGTCGGCTCGGGGTTGTCGCTGGATCGCGTTCTCGTGTCGGCTCCGGTTTTTCGCCGGATCCCGTTTTCTTAGTGGTCTATTAGCACTGCCCCTGTGCGGGGCGGCACATACTTTCTTTGCTGCTGCAAAGAAAGTAAGCAAAGAAAGCAGCTTCCGATACGCCCGCGGTCACACGCAATTTGGGTAGTCCTCTCGTCGTTCGTGGGCTGCCTAAAGAGTGCCCTCATAGGCCCCATCGAGCTTGGCTCGCGCACGGTCTGTGTCATCGCACCACACACCAAACGGGTTCAGCACCAAATAGCTCCGGCCCGCTTCGCGGCCGACCGGTCAAGCGGGTCCGCGCGTGCTTCGCTACTAACGTCTCAATCTCGCTGCACTTGCCGCACGTTGGTTTCCCTTGCATACGGGGCGGCAGCGCGTAGCGCTGTGCCGAAGCTCTTTCGTGCTGAACCAGTGTCCTCAGCGTTTTCGGGCGGCGGACCGTGCGCGAGCCAAGCCCGATTAGGTGTTTGAGGGCACTCTTTAGGCGAGTGCCGCCTGGGACGAGAGGACTACCCAAATTGCGTGTGACCGCGGGCCTGAAAAGCTGCTTTCTTTGCTTACTTTCTTTGCAGCAGCAAAGAAAGTGAGTGCCGCCCCGCACAGGGGCAACGCTAATAGACCGACGCGAATACGGGATCCGGCGACCAACGCAAAACAAAAAACCAAAAACCAAAAACCAAATCAAACCGCAACGCCAACAGTCTCCGTCAACACATCTTCAAGAATACCGAGCGCCTCATCAAAAACCGCATCCTGAATGGTGAGCGGAAACAGGAACCGAACCACGTTCGAATAAACGCCACAAACCAACAGCAGCAACCCGCGCTCCAGCGCCCGCGTCTGCACGAGCTTTGCAAAAGCAGCATCCGCATCATGCGAACCGGGCTTGCAGAACTCGACCGCGATCATCCCCCCCGGCCCGCGCACATCGGCGATCTGCGGCACATCGCCCTTCAGCGCTTCGAGTTTCGCCTTCAGCTTGTCGCCGAGCACAACCGCGCGCTCGCAGAGCTCTTCATCGTCGATGATGTCGAGCACCGCATGCGCCGCCGCCACCGCCAGCGGATTGCCCGCATACGTGCCGCCGAGCCCGCCCGGCGCCGCCGCATCCATGATCTCCGCGCGCCCGACGACGCCCGACAGCGGCATCCCGCCCGCCAGCGACTTCGCGATCGTCATCAGATCCGGCACGACGCCGTGATGCTCCATCGCGAACAGCTTGCCGGTGCGCGCAAAGCCCGTCTGCACTTCATCGGCGATCAGCAGAATGCCGTGGTCATCGCAAATCTTGCGCAGGCCGCGCACGAATTCCGTCGGCGCCGGAACGAAACCGCCTTCGCCCTGCACCGGCTCGAAGATGATCGCGGCAACACGCGTCGCTTCGATATCCGCCTTGAAAAGATGCTCGATCGCGCGCAGCGAATCCTCGACGGACACGCCATGCAGCGAATTCGGGAACGGCGCATGGAACACGTCCGACGGGAACGGCCCGAAGCCGATCTTGTACGGCGCGACCTTGCCCGTGAGCGCCATGCCCATCAGCGTGCGGCCGTGAAAGCCGCCCGTGAACGCGATCACGCCCGGCCTGCCCGTCGCGGCGCGCGCGATCTTCACCGCGTTCTCGACAGCCTCCGCGCCCGTCGTGAAAAACGCCGTCTTCTTCGCGTGCGAGCCCGGCGCGCGGGCGCTGATCTTCTCGGCGAGCGACACATACGACTCGTACGGCACGATCTGATACGCCGTGTGCGTGAAGCAGTCGAGCTGCGCGCGAATCGCCTCGACGATCTTCGGATGGCGATGCCCCGTATTGCACACCGCGATGCCCGCCGCGAAGTCGATGAAGCGGCGGCCCTCGACATCCCACAGTTCCGCGTTCTCGGCGCGCGCCGCGTAGAAATCGCACATCACGCCGACACCGCGCGGCGTCGCAGCGTTCTTGCGGGCGTGCAGATCGGCATTCTTGAGGTTGGTGCTCACGGAAATCTCCTGGATCGTTGGTGGCCGCATCGGCCGACTGAATATAGAGACGACTATAGTAAGATTTGGCCCTCAAGTTCAGAGCCATTTCAATAAATCTATAGGAGCCAATTTGATGTCGACGCGCGCAAGCGTGCTGTCCGACTGGCTGGCGCAGCGCATCGATCGCACGAACGGCCAGCCGATCTACCGGCAATTGCATCGGCTGCTACAGCAGGCCATCCTCACGCGCGAGCTCGCGGCGGGCGCGAAAGTGCCGTCGTCGCGCTTGCTTGCCGCCGAGCTCGGCGTCGGGCGCAACACGGTGACGCAGGTCTACGAGCAACTCGCGCTCGAGGGCTACGTGTCGTCGGCGACGGGGCGCGGCACCTTCGTCGCGGACAGCACGCCCGACGACATCGTGTTCGACGACGCGCCGCCCGCGGCGATCGCGCCATCCGATGCACAATCGACGCTCTCCACGCGCGGCGCGCGGCTGATTTCGGGCGCGGGCGTGTCGAAGCGTCAGGGCGGCGCGTTCATGCCGGGCGTGCCGGACGTATCGCGGTTTCCGTCGCGCGTGTGGAACCGGCTGCACGCGAAATACTGGCGCAAGCCGCTGCCCGATCTGCTCACCTACGCGCCGGGCGGCGGCCACGCGGGACTGCGCCACGCGCTCGCGCACTATCTGCGCACGTCGCGCTCGGTGCGTTGCACGCCGGAGCAGATCGTCGTGACGACGGGCATCCATCAATCCATCGATCTCGCCGCGCGCCTGCTCGCCGATCCGGGCGACACGATCTGGACCGAAGATCCGTGCTACTGGGGCGTGCGCAGCGTTTTGCAGGTTTCGGGGCTCGATCTGAAGGCGATTCCCGTCGACGCGGAAGGCATCGCGCCGACATCCGCCGATCTCGCGTCGCCGCCGAAGCTGATGCTCGTCACGCCGTCGCATCAATATCCGCTCGGCATGGTGATGAGCCTCGCGCGCCGCCGCATGCTGCTCGAATATGCGCGCCAGCACCGCTGCTGGATCATCGAGGACGATTAGGACAGCGAATTCCGCTACGGCAGCCGGCCGCTCGCGTCGCTGCAGGGCATGGACACGGCGGGGCAGGTGATTTACGTCGGCAGTTTCGGCAAGACGCTGTTTCCGGGGCTGCGCATCGGTTATGTGGTCGTGCCGGAAGCGCTCGCGGAGAGCTTCGCGATGGCGAGCGCCGAGCTGTATCGCGAAGGGCAGTTGCTGCAGCAGGCCGTGCTCGCGGAATTCATCGAGCAGGGGCATTTCACGTCGCATATCCGGCGGATGCGCGCGCTCTACGGCCAGCGCCGCGACGCGATGCTCGCGACCATCGCCGCGCGCTACGGCGACACGCTTTCGATCGCCGGGGGCGATGCCGGGCTGCATCTCGTGCTGAAACTGCCGCGCCACGTCGATGATCGCGCGCTCGCCGCCGCCGCGCTCGCGCAGAACATCGTCGTGCGGCCGCTGTCGGGGTATTACGCGCATCGGCCGGACGCGGAATCCGGCTTGCTGATCGGATATGCATGCGTGCCGGACGACGACATCGCGCCGGCTTTCGCCACGCTCGCCGACGTGATCGACCGGTTTCTGCGCTAAAAGCGGTCGAAATTTCACGATTCGCTTACGGTCAGCGAAAAAAACGCGCGCGGAACTGGCAAGCGCGGCGCATGTGGAGGATCATGTGCGCCGTTTTCCGATCAACCGCAAGGGCTTCTCCATGACGATCTCGTCCGACCACCACTTCACCGTCATCGCCGATCTCTCCGACGACGCGCCTTCGCTGCGCGAAATTCGCCACGATATCCATCGTCATCCGGAGTTGTCGTATGAGGAGACGCGCACTGCGGCGCTCGTCGCGGAGCGGCTCGAAGAGTGGGGCTGGACGGTGACGCGCGGCGTCGGCGGGACGGGCGTCGTCGGCACGTTGAAGGCGGGCGACGGCACGAAGAGCATCGGACTGCGCGCGGACATGGACGCGCTGCCGATCATCGAGCAGAGCGGCAAGCCCTGGGCGAGCGAGACGCACGGCAAGATGCACGCGTGCGGCCACGACGGCCACACGACGATGCTTCTCGGCGCGGCGCGCCATCTCGCGCGCACGCGCAATTTCAACGGCACGGTGCATCTGTATTTTCAGCCGGCGGAAGAGCACGGCGTGCCGAGCGGCGCGCAGAAGATGATCGAGGAAGGTCTTTTCGAGCGCTTTCATTGCGACGCCGTGTTCGGCGTGCACAACCATCCCGGCGCGCAGCCCGGCACGTTCCTGTTCCGCAAGGGGCCGTTCATGGCGGCGGGCGATCAGGTGTCGATCGTGGTCGAAGGCGTCGGCGGGCACGCGGCGCGGCCGCATCTGTCGGTCGATCCGGTCGTCGTGACGGCGAGCATCGTCATGGCGCTGCAGACGATCGTCGCGCGCAACGTCGATCCGGCGCAGCCGGCCGTCGTCACTGTCGGCTCGATGCACGCCGGAACGGTCAACAACGTCATCCCGAATCGCGCGACGCTCGAACTGTCCGTGCGCTCCTTCGACCCGCAAGTGCGCGAACTGCTCAGGCGCCGCATCAAGGAACTGGTGGAATCGCAGGCGGCGAGCTACGGCGCGAGCGCGACGGTGAAGTATCTGGAAGGCTATCCGGTCGTCGTGAATTCGGACGCGGAAACGGAGTTCGCTATGGAGGTCGCGCGCGAACTGGTCGGCGCAGAGAACGTCGTCGCGCACGCCGATCTGCTGATGGGCAGCGAGGACTTCGCGTTCATGCTGCAGCAGCGGCCGGGCTCGTTCCTGCGCCTCGGCAACGGTGCGGGCGAGGACGGCTGCATGGTCCACAACCCGCACTACGATTTCAACGACAAGAATCTGCCGGTCGGCGCGGCTTACTGGGCGCGCCTCGTCGAACGATTCCTGGCGTGACCGAAATCACGCCGGCAGCCTGAAACTTCCGATCGCCTCGCGCAGCACATCGACCTGATCCTTCAGCGAATGCGCGGCGGCGGCGGCTTCCTCGACGAGCGCGGCGTTCTGCTGGGTCACCTGATCCATCTCGACGACCGCGCGGTTCACCTGCTCGATGCCCGCGCTCTGCTCGCGCGACGCGTGGCTGATCTCGTCGAGAATCTCGTTCACGCGGCGCACCGATTGCACGATTTCCGTCATCGTCGCGCCCGCGTTCGTCACGAGCGACGCGCCTTGCTCGACCGTCTGCGTCGACGTTTCGATGAGCGCCTTGATTTCCTTCGCCGCCGTCGCCGAGCGCTGCGCGAGACTGCGCACTTCCGCCGCCACGACCGCGAAGCCGCGTCCCTGTTCGCCCGCGCGCGCCGCTTCGACCGCCGCATTCAGCGCGAGGATGTTCGTCTGGAACGCGATGCCGTCGATCACGCCGATGATGTCGCCGATCTGCTGCGAGCTCGCGGTGATGCGCGTCATCGTGTCGATGACGTCGTCGACCACGCCGCTGCCGCGCGTCGCCACGTCCGCCGCCTGCTCCGCGAGACGCGCCGCCTGCGCGGCGCTCTCCGCGTTGTTCTTCACGTTCGCGGTCATCTGATCCATGCTCGACGCGGTCTGCACGAGCGCCGCGGCCTGTTCCTCGGTGCGCTGCGACAGATCGGTGTTGCCCGCCGCGATCTCCGACGCGCCCACGTTGATGTTGTCCGTGCCGCTGCGCACCCGCGACACGGTATCGACGAGACCGCTCTGCATCACGCTGAGCGCGTGCAACAGACTTGTGGTGTCGTTCGGACGGACGTCGACGCTGCTCGTCAGATCGCCACGCGCGATGCGATGCGCCGCGTCGACCGCCAGTTCGAGCTCGCCGCCGAGATTGCGTTTGATGCTGCGCAGAACGATGAGCATCGCGGCCGTCGCGAAGCCGCCGAGCACGGCCGTGATCGCGAGCCAGCGCAGCGCGCTTGCCCAGAACGCGCTCTGCACGTCGTCCATGTACATGCCGGTGACGATGTACCAGTCCCACTGCCCGAAGCGCTGCGAGTAGGAGAGCTTGCCGACTGGCTTGTCGCTGCCGGGCTTCGGCCACAGATAGCTGATGAAGCCGCCGCCGGGCTGATCGCCCGCCTTGACGATATCGACGAACAGGCGAGTGCCCGCCGGATCGGCATAACTCGACAGATCCTGCCCGTTCATCGCGGACTTGATCGGGTGCATCACCATCCTCGGATGCGAGTCGTTGATCGAGAGATAGCCGTCCGTGCCGTAGCGGATCGCGCCGACCACTTCCAGCGCGCGCTTTTTCGCTTCGTCTTCGGTGAGCGTCTTGTTCGCGGCGAGCGCCGCGTAGTGCGCGGTGATCGAGTGCGCCTCGTTGACGAGCGTCTTCAACTGCTCCTTGCGGTCGTCGATCATCGACGTCCGGTTTTGCCATGCCCCGATGATCCCGATCGCGATCAAGCCGATCCACAGCACGGCGATCAACGAGCCGAGCTTCTTGTTCAACGTCATTCTGTTCATGTTGCGCCCGTCGCCTGTTTGCGTTGTATTCGCGTTGTCGTTTGCGACGGCGCACGCCGCCGCATGCCCGCTTTACGGCAGGCATGGGCGACGAATGTAGGGCGGGAATTCCCGTAGGGAAGCGTCGGATCAGAGACGCCGGATCGGATCCTTGTCGGGCGGCGCGTCGGGATGCTGCGGCTCCTCCGGCCGATGACCGGGCGAAGGCGGCGTGAGCGGATCGGCTTCCGGATCGCGGTTCGGGTCCGCGACGGGATCCGGAACGGGATTGGTCTGCATGTCGAATTTCATGATGTCCCCCGAAAGGTGGCTCTTCGTCTATGCCGATTCGTGCGCCGCCGGCATGTGCAGCGTGAACGGCTCGCCCGGATGCGCGCCGCCGGTGTGCGAGAGCGCGTCGCGGGCGTGTGCGGCGATCGCGTCGCTGCCGGTGTCGCGCGGATGTTCGTCGAGCACGATATGCGGCGTGCCGAGCGCGCGGGCGGCGGCGACGGGCGAGGACGCTTCGGCGTCGTCGGACAGGAGCAGCCGCGCATTGGCGATCAGGCGCGGCAGCGTCGCCGGCGCGACGGCGCCCGCGAGAAAGAGCGCGGCCGTCTGCATCGCGCCGAGCACGCCGGCGGTGCGCTCGGGATCGGGCGAATCGCCGACGATCGCGATCTGCCAGCCATCGGCGGCGAGCTGGTCGGCGACATCGGCATATCGTTCGGCGGGCCAGGCGGGCGCGGCGTGATGGCTGCCCGGATGGATCAGCACCAGGCGCTCGCGCTCGATGCCGTGGAACGCGGCGAGCGTGTCGTAATCGTCGCTCCCGTCACGCGCGGCGGCGGGCGGGGCGCTCGGCGCGTCGGGGACGAGCGTTGTCGTGAGGTCGTCGCTCAACGTGGAAAGGGGATTGGCTCGCATCTTGGCTCCTGCAAGTGGCGTGGCCTCGCTCGATTCGGCGCAACTCGCGGGGCCGCGCGCTTGGCAAGCACCCGCCATGCCCGGCGCGTTTGCGGCACGTTCCGCCTGAAAATGCCCGCGTTGGACACAGATTGCGTTCCGAAGCGTGACAGTTTGAGCGTCGATTGCGGCATCTGTCACGTATTGAAGGAGGCGCGGCGGCGCTCGTCAAGGCGCGAAGTTTTCAGCGTCGATGTAAAAAAGCCGCCACCTCGCGATGGCGAGGCGGCGGCTTGGATGCGGCGTCGAGCGGCGCTCAGGTTTCCGTGTTGCCGTCGGCGGCGGGCAGCGTCTTCGGCGTGAACGCTTCGGCGCGGCGGCGGATGCCGTCGACTTCGCCAGTCACGAACGTGCGCTTGTCCGCGGCGAGCGCTTCCTGATACGACACGCCTTCCGGCACGCGATGCAGCAGCGCGCGCAATTCGCCTTGCGTCGTCTGCTCGACGGGCTCGTAGTCGTAAAGACCGAGCTCCAGTTCGGCGCGCTCGTGCAGGATGAACAGGCACGACGCGAACACCGCGACGCCGAGCACTTCCTGCACGCCGAAGCGGAATGCGTGCGGCACAGGCGAGAACGGCAGCCACGCGATGAGCGCGACGCCCGCGAGCGCCACCGCGATGGTCACGTTGAGCAGCAATTGCAGACGCGCGACGATGCGCTCGCGTTCGGTCTTCAGTTGCCCGGCCGATTTCGGCACGAGCGCGCGTGTGTGCAAGCCCTGCGATTGTTGACGGCGGAGTTCTTCGAGCGGGAGAGCGGCCATTTGGGTGTGATGTGGACCATCGGTGAGCGCCAGTCGGCGCGACACCGGTATAACGCGCGGCTTACAGGAACGTTGACGACGCTTTCGTCTTGTTGCGTCCTGTTTCGTCCTGTTTCGTCCTGTTGCATCTGCGGCTCGCTCAGCGCGTCGGGTCCTTCACCGGCGTGCGGATGGTCGCGGTGCCGTCGGCGATCTGCTGCGCGAAAACGAGCGCCTCGACGATCGTCCCGAAGACTTCCGCGCGCACTTTGTCGTCGGCGAGGCGCATCAGATACGACGGGTGATACGTCGGCACGATGATGTGCCCCTTATGCTCGATGGTCTTGCCGAGATACTCGGACAACGCCGTGCGATGCCCCGTGAGCGCCTTGAGCGCCGTCGCCCCGAGCGCGACGACGACTTTCGGCCCGATGCGCTTCAGTTCTTCGTCGAGCCAGTAGCGGCAGGCTTCGCGTTCGCGCTGCGCGGGCGCGAGATGCGCGCGCTCCTCGCCTTGCGCTTCCCATTTGAAATGCTTCACCGCGTTGGTCAGATAGAGCGATTCGCGCGCGATCTGCGCCTCGGCGAGCGCTTCGTCGAGCAGCTTGCCCGCCTGACCGACGAACGGCTTGCCCTCGCGGTCTTCCTGATCGCCCGGCTGCTCGCCGACCAGCATCACGCGGGCGTCGCCGGGACCGACGCCCGGCACCGCCTGCGTCGCGTTGCGCCACAGCGCGCAGCGCCTGCATGCATCGAGCGACGGCGGCTCGATCAGCATCGTGCCCTTGATCGGCTCCAGATCCGTGTTGATGGCGACTTCCATGTCGGGCGGCACATTACGCGGATGACGGTCGCGCCGCGAATAGGGATCGGCGCGGGAGATCAGCGCGGGATCGGTGCGCGCGTTCTCCGGGCTTTTCCAGTAGCGCACCGGCATATGCGACGCCATTTCGGCGGCGTTTTCCTGCGCCGGCGCGAACGTGCTCTCGTAATACGCGAGCCAGAGCGCCTCGATGGCGTCGCCGCTGATGGCTTCGCCGCTCATCGCGGTGTCGCCGAAATCCATCGGCTTTTCTTCCGGCTCGCTCGTGCGGTCCACGCGCAGGAGCGCGCCGTCCCAGAACGCGGCGCCGTGCGGCGTGGCGATCATCCACGTGGCGCTGCCCATGCGCGTGGCGAAGTGCATCGCGGCGTGCTCCAGCACATCGTGCACCGGCTCGAACCAACTGATGAACTCGGGCGGCCCGAGCGACGAATCGCGATGCCGGAAACGCAGCACTCTGCGCATTTCGCTTTCTTCGGCCTCGACCGATTCGATCATGCGCCGCAGCCGATGCCCGTCCGGATCTTCCGGCGAGGCGATCGCGCGGTCGCCCTGCGTCCAGCGCCACAGCGCCTTGTAGAGAAACCGCCAGCGGTCGGGCGCGCGATAGCACGCCGCCGTTTCGAGCATGGCGAGGAATTCGCGCGCGATCTTGACCGGCTTCTTCGCATTCGGATCCGACGGGCCACGCGACGCAACGATGGAGCCGAACACCGTTGCCGATGCATCGGTTTCGAGCCATTCCACGTCTTCCGGGCGCGCGTCTTCCATGAGGAGATTGCGCGCCTCGGTACGCCAGGCAGCGAACGACGGATCGATGGTGACGCTTTTCATCGGCGAACGGAATCATAAAAGCACTGTATATCCATACAGTAATTCTAGCGATTCCCGCCGCTTTTCAGCAACTATTTAGAGACGATCGCGCCCTTATACGGCGGAGCGGCCCGCCATTCGCGGGAACGGCCATTGCTGAAATTCATCCATCGCGCCGTCCGATTGCCAACGGAAAAAAACTCACACACGGAGCCGCCAATGCTTGCCATCGTCATTCCTGCTCACAACGAAGCCGCGCATATCGGCGCGTGCGTCGCGGCTGCACGTCGCGCGGCAGATCATCATCAACTGCTTGGCGAGGCGGCGCGCGTGATCGTCGTCGCCGACAGTTGCAGCGATGACACCGCCGCCATCGCGCGGGCGCTGGGCGCGGAAGTGACGTGCATCGAGGCGTGCAATGTCGGCGTCGCGCGCGCGCATGGCGCACAGCGGGCGCTGGCGCTGGGCGCGCGCTGGCTCGCGTTCACCGATGCCGATACGACCGTCGCCGCAGACTGGCTCGTGCGCCAGCTCGACTGCTGCGCGGACGCGGTGTGCGGCGTGATCGGCGTGCGCGACTGGTCGCCGCATATCGGCGCGGTGCGCGAGCACTTCGGGCGCACTTATACCGATGCGGACGGGCATCGGCATATTCACGGCGCGAACATGGGCGTGTCGGCGAGCGCGTACGTGAAGGCGGGCGGATTTGCGCCGCTGGAGACGAGCGAGGACGTGGCGCTCGTCGAAGCGCTGATGGCGACCGGCGCACGGATCGAGTGGAGTGCGTCGCCGCGCGTGGTGACGAGCGCGCGGACGGATTTCCGGGCGAAGAAGGGATTCGGCGCGACGCTGCTCGACGTCAGCCGGCGCTATCTGCCGATCGGCGCCGACGCCGAAGATTCCGCGGAAACGGCGGCGATCGCGGCTTAAGTCGCGCTCAAGTCTGCCCGAGGTCGCTCGGCAAATCCACGTCGCGCAGCACGTTCGCATCGTCCACTTCGACGATGAACGGCTTGTGCGTCGTGAAGATGGCGCGTGCGCCCGCGTCGCCGTCGAGCGTGGCGAGCATCTCGCGATGCGCGATGCCGAAGCCCACCGGATGCCCGCGCTTGCCACGATGGAACGGCGCGACGAGCGCTTCCCCGCCGTCGAGCGCACGCGCGACCGCTTCATACGACGACGCTTCGATCCACGGCATGTCGCCGAGCGCGACGAGCCAGCCATCGGCTTCGGACGTCGCGCGCACGGCCGCGGCGAGCGTCGCGCCCATGCCGCGCTCGGCGTCGACGCTGAAGATGACGTTGCAGCCTGCTTCGTTGAGCACGTCGGCGAGCTTTTCGGCGCCGGGACGCACGACCGCGATCACTTCGGCGCACACGGCGAGCAGCCTGCGCGCCGACTGGAACACGATGGACGTTCCGTCGGGCAGGGTGGCGAGCAGCTTGTTGTGGAGTCCGGACGGGTCGAAACGGGTGCCGAGACCCGCCGCCAGCAGAATGCCGGTCGCGTTCGACGAATAGGTCATCGCGGGTGCTCGTGTGGGGATGAATCGCGATTGTGCGGCGCATCGAACGGCGTCGCAAGCATAAAAAAACACACGGCGGCCGGGCGGACCGCCGTGTGCGTCGTTTCACTTCACGCCATCGTCGGCGGCAGGATTTTGTCGAGCGTAATCGGCAGATCGCGCACACGCGCCCCCGTCGCGTGATACACCGCGTTGCCGAGCGCGCCTGCCACGCCCGTAATGCCGATCTCGCCGATGCCCCGCGCGCCGTGCGGATTGATATGCGGGTCCGGCTCGCCGACGAACGCGATATCCAGCATGCCGATATCCGCGTTCACCGGGACGTGATATTCCGCGAGATTCGCGTTCGTATAGCGCCCGTAGCGCGAATCCATCTCGCTCTTTTCCAGCAGCGCCGAGCCGACGCCCCACACGATGCCGCCCATCAACTGGCTATGCGCGGTCTTTTCGTTGAAGAGCGTGCCGACGTCGTACACGCCGACGATGCGCGGCACGCGGATGATCCCGAGGTCCGCATCGACATGCACTTCCGCGAACACCGCGCCGAACGAGTGAAACGAATACTGCTTTTTCTCGTCGCCGGGTCGGGTCGTGGCGATCGCCTCGATCGGCTTGCCGCCGTTGCGCGCGATGATCGCCGCCGCGGGATCGCGCTTGTCAGGATTCGACAGGCTCACGACCCAGCCGTTGGACACGGTCACGTCCTCGCGCGCGAGACCGGCGACGGGCGATCCGCGATCCGCGAGCGCCATCGCGATGAGTTGATCGCGCGCCTCCATCGACGCCGCCCGCACCGCCGGCGACACGCTCGCCGCCGATTGCGAGCCGCCCGAGACCGGCGCCTTCGGCAAGGACGAATCGCCGAGCGCGAAGCGCACGTAATCGAGCGGAAAGCCGAGCGCGTCGGCGGCGACCTGCGTCATGATCGTGTACGTGCCGGTGCCGAGATCCTGCGTGCCGGACGCGACCATCGCTGTGCCGTCGGGCAGGATGCGCGCCACCGCCGACGCCTCGCTGCGATTCGCCGGATACGTCGCCGTCGCCACGCCCCAGCCGATGAGCGTATTGCCTTCGCGCATCGACTTCGGCGCGTGGTTGCGCTTGGACCAGCCGAAGGTATCCGCGCCGCGCCGATAGCATTCGAGCAGCGCCTTCTCCGACCACGGCTTCTTCTCCTGCGGCTCCATGTTCGCGTGATTCTTGATGCGAAACGCGAGCGGATCCATGTTCAGTCGATACGCCATTTCGTCCATCGCCGATTCGAGCGCGAACGAGCCGCTCGTCTCGCCGGGCGCGCGCATGAAGGTCGGCGTGCCGATGTCGAGCTTGACCAGCTTGTGCGACGTCGACTGGTTCGGCACCGCGTACAGCATGCGCGTGACGATCGCGGAGCTTTCGGTCCAGTCCTCGAACGTCGATGTCGTCGAAACGACGTCGTGACGCATGCCGGTCATGATGCCGTCGTCGCGCGCGCTCACCTGAAAGCGCTGCTCGGTGAATGGCCGGTTGCCGACCATGCCGAACATCTGCGGCCGTTCGAGCACGAGCTTGACGGGGCGGCCGGTCTGCTTCGACGCCATCGCCGCCAGCACGACGTGCGACCACACCGACCCCTTGCAGCCGAAGCCGCCGCCGACGAACGGGCAGATCACGCGCACGTTCTCATCGGAGATGCCGAAGAACTTCGCGACCGCGCTTTTCGCGCCGGACACGCCTTGCGTCGC
This sequence comes from Caballeronia sp. AZ1_KS37, assembly GCF_023631165.1. Lineage (NCBI taxonomy): Bacteria > Pseudomonadati > Pseudomonadota > Betaproteobacteria > Burkholderiales > Burkholderiaceae > Caballeronia > Caballeronia sp. AZ1_KS37. Next base: position 14,721 of record NZ_JALQDP010000029.1, read on the forward strand.
GTCGTAGAGCGTGAGATTCGGGCCGTCCCAGCGCGCGACGGTCGCGTGCGGCTCCATCGGATTGTGATGTTCGTACGGCGTCGTGTAGACGGCGTCGAGGCGCGTCGGGCCTTGTTTCAAACCTGCGTCGACGTCGCCGCGTTTCGTCGTGATCGCGCGGCCCATCATCTTTTCCGGCTGATACGCCGAGGCCTTCGCGCGTGTGAAATCCGCGTTGGGCATCGCGGCTTCGTAGCGCACGTCGACGTAACGCGCCGCGCCTTGCGCGTGCTCCAGCGAGTCCGCGACGACGACCGCGACCGGCTCGTTGCTGTAGCGCACCTCGTTGGTCTGCAAGAGCGTGAGCTTGCGCACGGCGGGCGGCTGCGCGTCGGGGACGCCGTTGTTCGGCAGGCGCATCGCGTTCCGATACGTCATCACAAGAAGCACGCCGGGCATCGATTGCGCGCGGCTCGTGTCGATCGACGCGATACGGCCGTGCGCGACCGTGCTCGTGACGATGACCGCATGCGCGAGCTTGGCGTCGGTGTTGTCGGCGGAATAGCGCGCCTGGCCGGTGACTTTCAGCACGCCGTCGGTGCGATCGAGCGGTTTTCCGATGACAGTCATGCGACACCTCCGGCCTGTTGAACCGCGCGCACGATCGCGCGTTGCGCGAGCACGATCTTGAACGCGTTGTCGCGCTGCGGCTGGGCGCCCTGTACGGCGAGCGCGGCGGCGTTCTGCAGCGTGGCTTTATCGAGCGATTGGCCGACGAGCGCGCGTTCGGTCGCGTTCGCGCGCCACGGCTTGTGCGCGACGCCGCCGAGCGCGATGCGCGCGCTTTTCACCGTGTTGCCGTCCATCTGCAACGCGGCCGCGACCGACACCAGCGCGAACGCATAACTCGCGCGGTCGCGCACTTTCAGATACTTCGAGTGCGCGGCGAAGAGCGGCGGCGGCAGATCGACCGACGTGATGAGCTCGCCTGCGTGCAAGGTCGTGTCGAGCTCGGGCCTGTCGCCCGGCAGCCGATGAAACTCCGCGAACGGAATCGTCCGCTCGCCGTTCGGGCCCGCGACGCGCACGACGGCATCGAGCGCCGCGAGCGCGACGCTCATGTCGGACGGATTCGTCGCGATGCACTGACGGCTCGCGCCGAGAATCGCGTGCATGCGATTGTTGCCGTCGATGGCCGCGCAGCCGCTGCCCGGCGAGCGCTTGTTGCATTGAGGAAAGCCGGTGTCGTAGAAGTACGCGCAACGCGTGCGCTGCATCAGATTGCCGCCGACGGTCGCCATGTTGCGCAGTTGCGCCGATGCGCCCGCGAGCAGCGCCTGCGACAGAAGCGGATAGCGTTCGCGCACCCACGCATGATTGGCGGCGTCGCTGTTGCGCACGAGCGCGCCCAGCCGCAGACCGCCATCGGGCAGGGCGGTGATGCCATTCAGGCCGTCGATGTGCGTGATGTCGACGAGCCTCATCGGCCGCATGACGCCGCCTTTCATCAGGTCGAGCAGATTCGTGCCGCCGCCGATGAACATCGTGCCCGGCTGGCTCGCGGCCGCGAGCGCCGCGCCAATATCCGGCGCGCGCTGATAGGAGATCGCGTCCATGTGCGTCTCCTTACGCGTTGCCCGACGCGACGGCTTTTACCGCCGCGACGATGTTCGGATACGCGCCGCATCGACAGATGTTGCCGCTCATGCGCTCGCGAATTTCGTCGTCGGAGAGTTGCGCGGGGCGAAAGCGCACGTCGGCCGTGACCGCGCTCGCGTCGCCGTTGCGATATTCGGCGATGAGCGCCGTCGCCGAGCACAATTGCCCCGGCGTGCAGTAGCCGCACTGAAAGGCGTCCTTCTCGATGAACGCGCGCTGGATCGGCGCGAGCGTGTCGCCGTCGGGCGCGAGGCCTTCGACGGTCGTGACGGATTCGCCGTCGTGCATCACCGCGAGCGTCAGGCACGAGTTGATGCGCCGGCCCGACACGATCACCGTACACGCGCCGCACTGGCCGCGGTCGCAGCCTTTCTTCGTGCCGGTGAGGTTGGCATATTCGCGCAGCGCGTCGAGGAGCGTCGTGCGCGCCTCGACCTGCAGTTCATACGGATGGCCGTTGATGGTGAGCTTCACGGGCAACATCGGCGTGGCGGCGGGCGGCGGCGCCAAGGCAGGCGTCGCAGCCGGTTGCTGCGCGTGCGCGTGCGGCGCGGCGGTCACTGCTGCGGCCGCGGCGGCGGATTGCAGGAAACGACGGCGCGACGGCTTTTGCGCCGCGTCGCTGGCGTCGTCGTGAGGATGGGTATCGGCTGGGGACATGGCGATCGGTTGCTCCTCGCTCGTTCGGAAGGGCGTCGACGGGCTCAAGTCTTCACGGGGATTCGCTCGCAGCCGATTGCGACGGATCGGGCGGAGCGCCGATGCTCGAGTCCTCGGGGCGGCGCAAGAGGCGCGGTTCGCGATCGTTCGGCAACTGTAAGGGAACCGAACGTTCGTCGAGCCGCAATCGCAGACTACAGCAAGTGGGGTGCCATGCGCTCGGGACGGACGCTGGCTGGCTTATGAGCGGGCCGTGCGGGTAAATGCTGCATGCGCGCGTAAAACTAACGGTCTGGTTCGAAACCCACGTCACTTGATCAGCGCAAGCACGTCCCGAAAGCGCGGATGCCGGCAACTGCCCATCCATCCGAAGATCGTCGTTTCGACCGTCGTGAGCCGCGCGCCGTCCTGCCGCGCCCGTTCGATCGCGACGGCGCGATCCGCGGCTCGCCGCGACGCGACCGCGTCCGCCACGAATTCCACGCGATAGCCGAGCCGCAACACTCCGAGCACCGTCAGCAGCACGCACACATGCGCCTCCGCGCCGGCGACCCACAGCGTCGCGGGCGCGGGCGGCAGCGCATCGACGAACGCGGGTTCGAGCGTCGCATCGAATGTGTGCTTTTCGACGACTTTCGCCGACCGGAGATCGACGGGCAGGCTTTCGACCGTCCCGCCGAGCCCGCGCGGATTCTGCTCCGTAAAAAGCACCGGCACGTCGAGCAGGTTCGCCGCGCGCAAGAGCGTGCCGGCGCGCTCCGTCAGACGTTGCGCGCCATCCAGATGCGGCAGGAGCCGCGCCTGCATGTCGACGATGACGAGCATCGCGTCAGGCCTCGCTCTCCATGATCCGGTCGATGAGCCGCGCGTTCTCGCCCGCGGAGCCGATGCCCGCATGCTTGGCCATCGGCACGAAGAAGTGCGTGGCGATCGGCAGCTTCGAGCGTTCGAGCCAGTTGGTCAGATGCGCGGCGAGGCGCTTCGCCGGCGTCTTCAGTTCCTCGCGCAGCACGCCGGGCAGCTTCTCGAAGTGCCGCATGTCGGTCTGATACGGCTCGGGCGCGACGCACAGCGCGTTCGGCCGGCCATCGACATCGACGGGAAGGCGTTCCAGCGCCTGATGCAGCAGCGCGACGCCGAGGCCCTCGCCGCGCCACGGCTTTCTCACTTCCCACAGGCTGATGTAAATCACGCGATGCGCGTTGTAGACCTCGCACAGCTTGTCCGGACCGAGCGCTTCCGTCGATGCGAGCGCGAGCGAGAGCATTTCGCCCGAGTAAGTGTCGAGCGTGTAGACGAGATCGGCGCTGCTCGTGAGCGGCGGCACCTTGACGAGTTTCAGCCGCACCGCCGCCGCGACGATATCGCTGCCCGCCTCGTGGAAGACGGCGAACGCGGTGCCGAGCCGCTCGTCGTCGACCTGCGGGTATTCGTGACGATAGGTCATCGTGAAGAGAAACGGCCCGATCTTCTCGCGATACGCGAGCGGCCTGTCGACGTCGTAATCGTCGACGCCGTCGAGACCGTACGGATCGTAATCGCGCTTTTCTCGCCGCTCGCCGTTTTGCGCGGCGGCGAGCGCCGCGAGCGGACGGCGCGATTCCGGCACGAGATCCTCCGGCAAACCTTCCCAGCTCAGACGCAAAAACTCCCGTCCGCCGCGATAGTGCGTCTCGAAGAGCGAAAGAACCGGCTCGCCCGCGACCGGATCGAGAATGCGCTGGGCGCACTCGTAGGCGCGGTCGAGCAGCTGATCGGCTTCGGCGGGATCGGGCGCGAGATGCGGCTCGCTGCCTTGCGGCTCGGCGGGCAAGCCTTTTGCAACGCGTTCCTTGTGCGCGAGTTCGAGCCATTCGTCGGCCGCGCGTTCGGCGATGAAACCCGCCGCGATGCGATAGCCCGTCAGCACGATCGACTGGCCGGTGCGGCCGAGCGGGAACACGTACTCGTCGTTCATGACGTCGTCGACGGTGACGCCGCGGAACGTTTCGCGCGGCGCGTTCGCATTCGCGACCGCATCGAAGCGATCATGCGACAGCACGTGGGCGACGAGGTCGGATGCGGCCGGACCGAACTCCGATCCGGCGCCGGGAAGCAGCTTCAGCAGGGACAAGGTACTCGCGGTATACGTGGTGCCGGTCGTGCTTGGTGTGCTCATGAGTGCCATCTCCGATCGTGAAGGGTTATCGTAACAAACCATCGTATTTACGGGAGAGATCGATGAGCGTTGAAAAGGACGAAACGCGGGCGGCTACGGTTCATGAAGGCGGATGCGCGTGCGGCGCGTTCCGCTTTCGCGCGACGGGCAAGCCCATTCGCGTCTGCATCTGCCACTGCACGACGTGCCGGCAAGTGCATGGCTCCGCCTTCGGAGCTTATGCGATTTACGCGCGCGGCAACGTGATGATGAGCGGCAGCCTTTCGACGTGGAAGAGTTCCGACGATGGCCGGCGGCACTTCTGCCCGGCGTGCGGCTCGGTCGCGTACATGGAATTCACGACGCGCGACGAGGTCGATCTGCCCATCGGCGCATTCGACGAAACCGGCGTCTTCGAGCCGACTTACGAGCTCTGGTGCAAGCATCGCGAGCCGTGGCTGCCGCAGGGCGCGCGGGCGGAATACGACGAAGGCCGTCCGCACTAGGCGCGCGATGACCGGGCGCATCCGCATCGGTATTTCGGGCTGGCGCTATGCCGGCTGGCGCGGCGTGTTCTATCCGAAAAAGCTCGCGCAGGCCCGCGAGCTCGATTTCGCGTCGCGCGCGGTCCAGACGGTCGAGATCAACGGATCGCATTATTCGCTGCAAAGCGTGACGAGCTATCGCGCGTGGCGCGACGCGACGCCCGATGGCTTCGTCTTCAGCGTGAAGGGGCCGCGCTATCTGACGCACATGCTGCGTTTTCGCGACGAAACGGCGATTCCGGCGATCTCGAACTTCTTCGCGTCCGGCGTGCTCGCGCTCGGCGACAAGCTCGGTCCGTTCCTCTGGCAGTTTCCGCCGAACTTTTCCTTCCGTCCCGAAGCCTTCGAACGCTTTCTCGAATTGCTGCCGAAGGATACGGTCGCCGCCGCGCGGCTCGCCCAGGGCCACGACACGCGCGTGAAAGACCCGTGGTTCGAGCCCGGAAGAAAGCGCGCGCTGCGGCACGCGATCGAGATCCGTCATCCGAGTTTCTGCACCGATGAATTCGTGCGGCTGCTGCGCAAACACGGCGCGGCGCTGGTCGTGTCGGATTCGGTGGCCGGCTGGCCCTATGCCGAAGATCTCACGTCCGACTTCACTTATTTGCGGCTTCACGGCAGCGAAACGCTTTATGGCGGCAGCTATAAGGACGAGGCGCTCGACGAATGGGCACGCCGCATCGAATGCTGGGCGTCGGGCGGACAGATCGCCGACGCGCGGCTGATTTCATCGGCGAAAGCACGGCCGCGCGCGGGCCGCGACGTCTTCTGCTACTTCGACAACGATCAGAAAGTGCGCGCCCCGTTCGACGCGCGACGCCTGATGGAGCGCCTCGGCATCGCGCTCCCCGCCGAGCCGCACATCGAGACGAAACGTTGAAGACCGGGACAGCTTTTGTCTCGCTGGAACTGCATGCTCTCGTCAACGGTCCGAGCAATTGCATTCGCGCCCGGAAAATAAGACGATAAGCGCGGGCAGCGGCAGGATCGAGAAACTTTGATTTTCATGGCCAACGAGGAGCATCGATACCATGACGAAGCAACCGGTCAGCGGCAGCGACAAGATTCATCCCGAAGGCGCGCAATGCATCGGCGACTGCGATCCGTCCGAACAGATCGAAGTCATCGTGATGCTGCGGCGCAAGGACGAGGCGGGCTTCAAGCAGATGATGGCGCGCATCGATTCTGGCGAAGCGCCCGCGCAAGCCGTATCGCGCGAGGAATTCGACAAACGTTTCACCGCCTCGGACGACGACATCGCCAAAGTGAAGGCGTTCGCGCAGCAGTACGGCCTGACGGTCGTGCGCGCGGAAACCGAAACGCGCAGCGTCGTGCTGAAAGGGACCATCGAACAATTCCAGAAGGCTTTCGACGTCAAGCTCGAACGCTTTCAACATCACAACATCGGCGAATATCGCGGACGCTCGGGGCCGGTGAAGGTGCCCGACGAAGTGCACGACGCCGTCACCGCCGTTCTCGGCCTCGACAGCAAGCCGCAGGCGCGTCCGCACTTTCGTTTCCGTCCGCCGTTCAAGCCGGCGCGCGGCGCGGCGAGCGCGTCGTTCACGCCGGTCGATCTCGCGCGTCTCTACGATTTCCCCGATGGCGACGGCGCGGGCCAATGCATCGCCATCATCGAGCTGGGCGGCGGCTATCGCGATGCCGATCTTTCCGCGTACTTCTCGAAGCTCGGCGTGAAGTCGCCGCAAGTCGTGTCGGTCGGCGTCGATGGCGGCAAGAACGCGCCCACGGGCAATCCGAACGGCCCGGACGGCGAGGTGACGCTCGATATCGAGGTCGCGGGCGCGGTGGCACCGGGCGCGCGCATCGCCGTGTACTTCGCGCCGAACAGCGACGCCGGTTTCGTCGATGCCGTCAATCGCGCGCTGCACGATTCCACCAACAAGCCTTCGGTCATATCCATCAGTTGGGGCGGGCCGGAGGCGAACTGGTCGTCGCAATCGATCGGCGCGTTCAACGACGTGCTGCAAAGCGCGGCCGCGCTCGGCGTGACGGTGTGCGCGGCATCGGGCGACAGCGGCTCGTCCGATGGCGCGGGCGACGGCGCGGATCACGTCGACTTTCCGGCGTCGAGCCCGTATGTGCTCGGCTGCGGCGGCACGAGCCTGAAGGCGTCGGCGACGGGCATCGCGAAGGAAGTCGTCTGGAACGACGGCGATCAGGGCGGCTCGGGCGGCGGCGGCGTGTCCGGCGTGTTCGCGCTGCCGGCGTGGCAGAAGGGTTTGTCGGTGATGCGTAACGGCAAGCCAACGGTGCTCGCGAAGCGCGGCGTGCCGGACGTTGCGGGCGACGCATCGCCGCTGACCGGCTATGAGGTGCTGATCGACGGCGAGGATACGGTCGTCGGCGGCACGAGCGCGGTCGCGCCGTTGTGGGCTGCGCTGATCGCGCGCATCAACGCGATCAACGGTTCGCCATCGGGCTTCGTCAATCCGAAGCTCTACACGGCGAAGACGGCGTTTCGCGACATCACGGAAGGCAACAACGGAAGTTTTTCCGCGGCGGCCGGCTGGGACGCGTGCACCGGCATGGGCAGTCCCGACGGCGCGAAGATCGCGGCCGCGTTGAAACCCGCGAAGTCTTTGAGCAAGGCGTAAGACAGTGAACAACAACCACGACGACGATTCTGGAGCGATCACGATGAACTCCGATCCACTGGCAGCGAGCGACAAACCTGCGAACGCGGAAGAGCCGGCCTTGACCGCCGCCGCGAAGAAAGCGCCGAAGAAGACCACGACGGCGAAGAAGGATCAGCCGTATTTCGATCCGGTCGCGTACGGCAACGGTCCCGACGACGCCATCGCGGCGACCGAGGCCGACGAGAACGCGGCGATCACGCATCACAGCGTGACGATCGGCGGCGCGAAGATCGCTTATACGGCGACGGTCGGCCATCTCGTCACGGTCGATCCGAGCAGTTCGAAGCCGAGCGCGAAGATGTTCTACGTCGCGTTCACGAAAGACGGCGCGAAGGAAGAGGCGCGTCCGCTGACCTTCTTCTATAACGGCGGGCCGGGGTCGTCGTCGGTGTTCGTGTTGCTCGGCTCGTTCGCGCCGCGCCGCATCAAGACGGCGATGCCGGGCTTCACGCCGCCCGCGCCGTATCAGATGGAAGACAACCCGGACAGCCTGCTCGACCGCAGCGATCTCATCTTCATCAATCCGGTCGGCACGGGCTATTCGGCGGCGATCGCGCCGAACAAGAATCGCGATTTCTGGGGCGTCGATCAGGATGCGGGGTCGATCGCGCAGTTCATCAAGCGTTATCTGACGAAGAACAATCGCTGGAATTCGCCGAAGTTTCTGTTCGGCGAGTCGTACGGCACGGCGCGCAGTTGCGTGCTCGCGTACAAGCTGCATGAGGACGGCATCGATTTGAACGGCGTCACGCTGCAATCGTCGATTCTCGATTACGCGCAGGCGGGCAATCCTGTCGGCGCGTTGCCGACCGCCGCCGCCGACGCGTGGTATCACAAGAAACTCGGCGTGCATCCGACGCCGACCAACTTGCTGACGTTCGTGGAGGAAGTCGCGGAGTTCTCGCGCACGGATTATCTGAACGCGCTGCGCAAATTTCCGCAGACGGACGATGAAGTGGTCGAGAAGCTCTCCGAATACACGGGCATCGACCGCGCGACGTTGCTGGCGTGGAGTCTCGATATCGCGGCTTACGACAGCCGGGGGAATTCGCTTTTTCTCACGACGCTCTTGAAGTCGAAGGGCGAATCGCTCGGCTCCTACGATGGTCGCGTGACGGCGATATCGACGGGCATCGCGGGCAAGATCGATCCGAATTCGGGCGGCAACGATCCGACGATGACCGCGGTGAGCGGCGTCTACACGACGATGTGGAACAGCTATCTGAACGAGCAGTTGAAGTTCACGTCGACGTCGTCGTTCACGGACCTGAACGATCAGGCGTTCCTCAACTGGGACTTCAAGCATACGGACCCGACGGGCGAACAGAAGGGCCTGGATTCGAAGGGCAACATCATTCTCTACACGGCGGGCGATCTCGCCGCGGTGATGGCGCTGAACGTCGATCTGAAGGTGCTGGCCGCCAACGGGATGTACGACTTCGTGACGCCGTTCTATCAGACGATCATCGACTTGCAGCAGATGCCGCTGATCGACAAGACGGTGCGGCAGAATCTTTCGGCGACGTTTTATCCTTCCGGACACATGGTCTATCTCGATGGCGGATCGAGGACGCAGCTCAAGGCGGATCTCGCGAAGATGTACGACGAAGCGACCACGAATCATGCGGCTATGAGCCGGATCATTACGTTGCAGAAGACTACGGCGGATAAGTTGGGGGCGTTGTCGCCGGTGGGGTGATGGTTTGCTTTTACCGCGAGGCGGTGGGGTTCGGGGGTTTTTGTTTTGTTGTCGCCGGATCCCGTATTCGTGTCGGCTCCGGTTTTTCGCCGGATCCCGTATTCGTGTCGGCTCCGGTTTTTCGCCGGATCCCGTATTCTTAGTGGTCTATTAGCACTGCCCCTGTGCGGGGCGGCACTTACTTTCTTTGCTGCTGCAAAGAAAGTAAGCAAAGAAAGCAGCTTCCGATACGCCCGCGGTCACACGCAATTTGGGTAGTCCTCTCGTCCATCGTGGGCTGCCTAAAGAGTGCCCTCATAGGCCCCATCGGGCTTGGCTCGCGCACGGTCTGCCACATCGCACCACACAACAAACTGGCTCAGCACCAAATAGCTCCAGCCCGCTGCGCGGCCGACCGGTCTATCGGGTCGGCGCGTGCTTCGCTACTAACATCTTTATCGCACTGCGCGCGCAAACCGATGGCTTCCTTTGCAGACCCGGCGGCAGCGCGTAGCGCTGTGCCGAAGCTCTTTCGTGCTGCACCAGCGCGCTCAACGTTTTCGGGCGGCGGACCGTGCGCGAGCCAAGCCCGATTAGGTGTTTGAGGGCACTCTTTAGGCGAGTGCCATCTTGGACGAGAGGACTACCCAAATTGCGTGTGACCGCGGGCCTGAAAAGCTGCTTTCTTTGCTTACTTTCTTTGCAGCAGCAAAGAAAGTGAGTGCCGCCCCGCACAGGGGCAGTGCTAATAGACCGCTAAGAAAACGGGATCCGGCGACTACAGCAAAGAAAGTGAGTGCCGCCCCGCACAGGGGCAATGCTAATAGACCACAAAGAAAACAGGATCCGGCGAAAACAACCACGGCGAAAAGCACCCCCGCCCGGGAACATCAATTGCTGTGGAGGACCGCAAGTCCTCACCCAAACCCCGGAGTCCGCAAAAAAATGGCAATGGAGAAGCAACCGCCCGAAGGCGGCGTAGCCCGCACCCCCTCGCAGAGCAACACCAACAAAAAAGTCGAATCCCTCGAAACGTTCCGCTCCGACGCGACCAACCAGGCCCTGACGACAAACCAGGGCGTCAAGATCGCCGATAACCAGAACACCCTGCGCGCCGGCGAACGCGGCCCTTCGTTGCTCGAAGACTTCATCATGCGTGAAAAAATCACGCACTTCGACCACGAGCGCATTCCGGAACGCATCGTCCACGCCCGAGGCTCGGCCGCTCACGGCGTCTTCAAGGTGTACGAATCGCAGGCCGAACTGACGAAGGCCGCCTTCCTGCAAGACCCGTCGAAGGAAACGCCCGTCTACGTGCGCTTCTCGACCGTGCAAGGCTCGCGCGGCTCAGCCGATACCGTTCGCGACGTGCGCGGCTTCGCCGTCAAGTTCTACACCGAAGAAGGCAATTTCGATCTCGTCGGCAACAACATGCCGGTATTCTTCATTCAGGACGCGATCAAGTTCCCCGACTTCGTCCACGCGGTCAAACCCGAGCCGCACAACGAAATGCCGCAAGGCGCATCCGCGCACGACACCTTCTGGGACTTCGTCTCGCTCGTGCCCGAATCGGCGCACATGGTGCTCTGGACCATGTCCGATCGCGCGATTCCCCGCAGCCTGCGCACGATGGAAGGCTTCGGCATCCACACCTTCCGCTTCATCAACGCGCAAGGCAAAGGACGCTTCGTCAAGTTCCACTGGCGGCCGACGATCGGCTCCGCATCGTTGCTCTGGGACGAAGCGCAGAAACTCGCGGGCAAGGATTCGGACTTCCATCGGCGGGATCTCTGGGAAGCGATCGACAACGGCGACTATCCCGAATGGGAACTCGGCGTGCAGATCGTCGAAGAAGAGGATGAACACAAGTTCGACTTCGATCTGCTCGATCCGACCAAGATCATTCCCGAAGAGCTCGTGCCGCTCAAGATGATCGGCAAGCTCACGCTGAATCGCAATCCCGATAACTTCTTCGCCGAAACCGAGCAGGTCGCGTTCTGCCCCGGGCACATCGTGCCGGGCATCGATTTCACCAACGATCCGCTGCTGCAAGGGCGTCTGTTCTCCTACACCGACACGCAGATCAGCCGTCTCGGCGGCCCGAACTTCCACGAAATTCCGATCAACCGGCCGCTCGCGCCACTCGCCAACGGCCAGCGCGACGCGATGCATCGCCAGACGATCGACAAGGGACAGGCGTCCTACGAGCCGAATTCCATCGACGGCGGATGGCCGAAGGAAACCCCGCCCGCCGCATCGGGCGGCGGCTTCGAAAGCTACACGGAGCGCGTCGAAGGCTCGAAGATCCGCGTGCGCAGCCCGTCGTTCAAGGACCATTATTCGCAAGCCACGCTCTTCTGGAACAGCATGACCGATCCGGAAAAGGATCACATCGTCGGCGCGTATTCGTTCGAGTTGTCGAAGGTCGAGCGCAAGCACATCCGCGAGCGCCAGCTCGGCATTCTCGCGAACATCGATGAGACGCTCGCCGCGCGCGTCGCCGAGAATCTCGGCTTGCCCGCGCCGAAGAAGAACGCGGATGCCGACGAGCTCGGCAAGTCTTCGGTGACGGAATCGCCGGCGCTGTCGATCGTCGCGAAAACGAAGCCGTCGATCAAGACGCGCAAAGTCGCCATTCTCGCCGCGCCCGGCGCCGATGCCGCGAGCATCAAGGCCGTACAGGACGCGCTGAAAGCCGAGGGCGCGCACGCAAAGGTCATCTCGCCGACGCTCGGCTCGCCCGCGCAAGGCATCGAGGCCGATGCGACCATCCTCGGCATGCCGTCGATCATGTTCGACGGCGTGATCGTCGCGGGCGGCAAGGACAGCGCGAAGACGCTGTCGGAATCCGGCGACGCGCGTCACTTCGTGCTCGAAGCGTTCAAGCATCTGAAGGCCATCGGCGCGATCGGCGACGGCGAGGACCTGCTCGCGGCCGCGCATCTGCCGGGCGGCGAGGAAGGCGTCGCCGTGGGCAGCGACGCGAATGCCGTGCTGAAGAGCTTCATCGAAGCGATGAGCAAGCATCGCGTGTGGTCGCGCGCGCAAAAGGCGGAGTCGGTGCCCGCCTGACGCGCGTTTCGCGCCGCGCAACGAAGCGCGGCTTCATGCGTCACGCCGTCGATATACGCGCCCGGGTGTTTTTGAGACACTAGCCGCACTCGGGTCCATCGGGGCGTGACGTGTTCAATCTAGCGCAGCATCGCGCCGGCGCCGGGCGGGGCGCGTGCGCTGTTCTCGCGTGTGTGGTCTGCATCGCGTGCGGGTTTGCGCATGCGAAGGAGTCCATCGTGATCGGCGCGGTGCCGGGCATGGCGCCGCCGCTCGACATGGCCGATTCGGTGAATCATTGTTCGGCGCGGCCGGGCTTGCCGCGCGGCATCTCGGCCGATTTTGCGAACGCCGTCGCGAGTGCGCTCGGAATCGATCCGGACTGGCGCTTCTTTCCCGACAGGCCGGCGATGATCGCGGCGCTCAGGCTCGGCGACATCGACATGGCGACGGGCGCGACAGGCGAAGACGCCGGCGAACCGCTCGCGTTCAGCCGCCCGTATCTGCCGACGAAGCTGATCTACGTCGAGCCGCTCCATTCCCATCCGCCGACGCATCGGCTTGCTTACGTGGCCGCGCAGACGTCGCCGGCGCGTCTGCGCGCGGCGTATCCATCGCTCGAACCCGTCGCTTATCCCGATCTGACCGGCGCGCTGCTCGCGGTGTCGCTCGGCGACGCGGACGCCTTCGTCGGCGACATGACCGTGGCCTCGTACACGATCGATCATTTCGATTTGCCGAACCTGACGATCACCGGTTTCGCGACCTTCGACGAAGGCGGCTACAGTTTCGCGTTCGCGCCCGGACGCGCCGACGCCGATGCGCTGCGCAAGCGCGTCGACGATGCGCTCGCCGCATTGCCGCCGAGCTTCGCGCTCGTGACGCACGAGCGCTGGCAGCCGGCGGCGTCCGCGATCACGCGCAACACGCCGATCCCGCTCACGCGCGAGGAAGCAGCGTGGATCGCGGCGCATCCCGTCGTGCATTATTCGATGCTCGCGCAGGCCGCGCCGCTGATGTTCCGCGATCAGCGCGGCAACGCGGCGGGCATCGCCGTCGATATCCTCGACGCGATCGCGCGCGTGACCGGCTTGCGCTTCGAGCCGCGCATACGCACGTCGATGGCGCAGTTGCGCGCCGATCTGAAGAGCGGCGCGTCCGCGATCGTGCCGTTCAGTCTCGGCGCGTTGTCGCCGTTGCCCGGCGGCGAGGCGACCACGCCGACGGGCGAAAGCATTTTTGCGATCGTGACCGCCGTGGGCCGTCCGCCCTTGCGCGACGCCGCCGCGCTCGCCGGCAAGCGCATCGCGATTCCGCACGATTGGCCGATCCTGAACTTCGTGCGCGAGGATGCGCCGCAAGCGCGCATCGTCGATTCGAAACCGTTCGACGGTCCGTTTCGCGCCGTGGCCAACGGCGACGCCGATGCGGCCGTCGCCGATCTGCCTTTCGCCAATTACGCCGTGGGCAATCCGTTTCGCGGCACGCTCACGATCAGCGGCGTGCTGTCGACGAAGCCGATTCCGCACGGACTCATCGTCAGTGCGGGCGAGCCGGTGCTGCTCGGCATCGTGAATCGCGCGATCGCGAGCCTGCCGCCGCCGGAACTCGAATCGATCCGCACGCGCTGGAAGCTCGCCGAGCATCCCGAAATGATGTGGGAGCGCCGCCGTCCGCAAGTCGAGCTGGGCGCGCTGCTCGGCATTGCGCTTTTGCTCGCGCTCGCGGGCTGGGCGTTGACGCTGCGCGTGCAGATCGCGCGACGGATCGCCGCCGAACGCGCCATGCGCGCCGCGAAGGAAGAGGCGGAAACGGCGAATCGCGCGAAATCGACGTTCCTCGCGACGATGAGCCACGAAATCCGCACGCCGATGAACGCCGTGCTCGGCCTGCTGGAAATGGAGCTGCGTGCGCCCGGCGAGCGCGCCGCGACCGAGCGCGCGCTGTCGACCGCGCATCACGCCGCGCGCGATCTGCTCGGCATGATCGACGATCTGCTCGACGTCGCGAAGATCGAGGCGGAGCGCCTCGTGCTCGCGCCCGCGCCGCTCGAGGTCGAATCGTGGATCGCGGGCGTCGCGGCGATCTACGAGCCGGCCGCCCGCGCTAAGGGCATCGCGCTCGTCGTGAAGCGGCTTTCCGGCGACGGTCCCGTCTGGATTCTTGCCGATGGTCAGCGTTTGCGGCAAATCGTCGGCAATCTGCTCTCGAACGCGATCAAGTTCACCGATACCGGCGCGGTCACGCTCGCACACGACGTCGCGCCGGCGCTGGACGGCAGGCGCGCGGTGACGCTCGCGGTGTCCGATACGGGCATCGGCATCGCGCCCGGGAAGCAGGCGCTGCTGTTCACGCCGTTCGTGCAGACGCACGATGGCCGTGCGCGCAGCGTCGGTGGCACCGGCCTCGGCCTCACGATCAGCAAGCGGCTCGTCGAGATGATGGGCGGCGCGATCGAGCTGGCGAGCGAGCCGGGGCGCGGCACGCGCTTCACCGTGCGGCTCGATTTGCCCGAGGCGGATGCCGTCGCGTGCGCCGCCGATGCGCCGGCCGTGGAGACGGGCGTATCGGCGGAATCGCTTGCGGGCTTGCGCGTGCTCGTCGTCGACGATCATCCGGCGAACCGCATCGTGCTCGACGGACAAATCCGGCTGCTCGGCGGCGTCGCGCAACTGGCCGTAGACGGCAAGAGCGCGCTCGCACGCTGGCGCGCCGCGCCGCACGCCGTCGACGTGATTCTGACCGACTGCTCGATGCCCGAAATGAGCGGCGAGGAACTGGCCCGCACGATTCGCGAGGACGAAGCGAAGCATCCGGCGACGCGCGCCGTGCCGATCATCGGCCTGACAGCGAACGCGCAGCCCGAGGCGGCATTGCGCGCGGTCGCATCGGGCATGAACGCGTGCCTCGTGAAGCCGCTCGGCCTCGACGCGCTGCGCGAGGCCTTGCTCGCCGCGACGCGCGACGGCCGCGTGCCGGTTGCAGCGCCGGTCGCATCGGCGACGCGCGAATCCGGCGAGCCGGTTCTGGATGCCGCGTTGCTCGCCGGTTTCGGTGAGCAGGCCGGGACGCTCGTCGATACGCTGAAATCCGCGAACGCGAGCGATCTCGCCGACGCGCACGCCGCGTTCGCCGACAACGACCACGCCTTGCTGCGCGACATCGCCCATCGCATGAAGGGCGCGGCGGCGGTGATCGGCGCGGCGTCGTTCATGCGCGCGTGCGTCACGTTGCAGCGCGACTGCGAACTGGCGGTCGACGACGATCGCAACGGCGAGGACGATGCGCGCATCGCGGCATCGTTCGCGGCGTTCGTCGCGGCGGCCGAGGCGCTCGATGCGGCGCTCGACGCGGCGTCGGCATCGGTTTGTCCGGCGTCCGGCGCGTCGACGTGACGCGGCTTCGCGGATCGCGGGCAACTCTTCGCGTGCGGCGCGCGTTTCGTGTGCTTTAATTGAACCTCCGATCATCTTGAAAACAAGCGGCGGACCGAGGCCGCGATCGATGGCGCACGAAACGCATGAGTCGAAGGGATACCGGGTTCACCGAGGAACCGAAACCGGGCGCGCGCCGCGCCCGCCGGGCCGCGCGCGCGGCGCTCGCGTGCTGCTGCGCGATGCTCGCATGCGTGCCCGGCACGCCGCGCGCCCAGCGCGCCGAATGGCTCGATGCGCGCGTCACGCAGGCGACCATCGTCGATACGATCTGCATTCCGGGTTACGTCGACCGCGTGCTGCCGTCGTTTGAAATCCAGATGCGTCAGAAGGAGCGGCTGCTCAAGCAGCGCAGCATCGATCCGTCGTTCGCGTCGGAATACGCGCTCGATCATCGTATGCCGGTGCTGCTCGGCGGCTCGCCCAACTCGCCCGCGAATCTCGATCTGCGCCGCTGGGAAGGGCGCGAGGGCCAGCGCCGAAAGGAACGGCTCGCGGTGTACCTGAAGCGCTGCGTCTGCACCGGCGACATGACGCTGAAAGAAGCGCAAACCGCAATGGCGGGCGACTGGCCGAATCGGTATCCGAATCTTTCCAGCATGACCTGTACGGGCCTGTAACGATGCGTTCGGCTTATCCGTCCGATTTAGAACATCTATTGAAATAGGCGGAATGTCGCATCACACGCGCCATTAACGGGATTAGTATGGAGCTATCTCGAAATTAATCCTGGAGTCGCCATGATGCTCGCGTATGTGTCCCTCTTCGTTGTCGGTACGCTCGCGGCGCGGATGATCGCGAGGCAGAGCCGGCGGCCTGTTTTCGCACGCGCAAGAAGGTGACGACGATGAACCTGCTCGTCTGGAATCTTCCTCAACGCTGCGCCGCGCGCGACGTGCGGCGATTTCTCGAGCACGAACTCGGGCAGTATGCGAGCGACATCGAAGTTCACGGCGCGGGCACCGCTCACGCCTACGCGACCGCCAGGCTCGCGACCGATGTGCCTTACATCGGCGAGGCGATCGCCCAGAAGCTGTGCCATCAGCGCTTTCACGACGAACCTTTGCGTGCCCGGGCTTCCGCGTCCGGCGACGCCTCCATCCGTCTGCATTGATGTTTCCGCTGCGCCGCGCATCGTCGCGCGTGCGGTCGGAACGAACTTTGCTGCGCTTCCGTTGACGAACCTCAAGTGGCGGCGAAGCCGGCGCGTCGTGCGCGCCGGCTTTTTTGTCGATGCGCGCAGTCTCGCGCATGGGCCGCTCGAACCGGGCGATCCGGTGGATCGTCCGTTGGCGAATGGCAAAGCGGATCAATCAAATCAATGCATCAGGCAGGAAAGAGCAGGACGAACAAGACGCCGATCGGCGCAAGGTTTCTCGTGTGCGCGGCGGCGGGCGCGCTTCTTTCGATCTCGACGGCGGCTCGCGCGCAGCCTCAGGCGGCCTCGGGCGCATCGGGAGCGGTCGCGCAGGGACGCGTGACGGCGTTGCCCGTCGCGCCCGTCGCCCGCCCTATCCCGGTGCCGCCGATGCCGCAGGGCGCAAGCATTCCGCAAGCCGCGAGCGCGCCCGAGCGCGCGCTTCCTGCCATGCCCGTGCCGATGCCCGCGCAACCGGCTCCGGAAGCGTCGGCTGCATCGGCTGCATCGGCTGCATCGGCGGCGAGCGCAGCCAGCGCGGCATCGGCGGCGAGCGCGGCATCGGAAGCGGCCGTGCCCGAAGTGCCCTTGCCGCCGGAAACACCCGAGCCGAATCTCGCCCAGCGCAGCGGCATGCAGCCGGCCGGCGCGTATGCGATGCGGCAGACCTTCGCGAAGGAAGTCGATCGGCGGCTCAATGTGCCCGTCGCGGATCAGCAGGGCTACGGCCGTCTGCTGCAACGTACGCTGGAAGAAGACGGTCACGGCGGCCTCGTCAACGAATTCGTCGTGATGGTCGATCGCAGCGCGAACGTGCAGGCGATCTTCGTCTATTTCCGCGCGAAGGCCGACGATGCGTGGTCGATGATCGGCGCATCGCCGGTATCGACGGGGCGTCCCGGCAGTTACGATCACTTCCTCACGCCGCTCGGCGTCTTCCAGCATGTGCCGGGCAACATGGACTTTCGCGCCGAGGGCACGCTCAACGAGTTCAAGATTCGCGGCTACGGCGCGCGCGACATGCGTATCTACGATTTCGGCTGGGCCGAAGGCGAGCGCGGCTGGGGCCACGGCGGCAAATCGCCGATGCGCTTTCAGATGCACGCCACCGATCCCGAGAAACTGGAGCCGCTGCTCGGCATGCGGCACTCGAAGGGCTGCGTGCGGATTCCGTCGACGCTCAACACGTTCTTCGATCATCACGGCATTCTCGATGCGCAATACGAGGCGCGCGTATCCGAAGGCCAGTCGATGTGGGTGCTGAAGGCCACGCGCAAGACGACGCCCTGGGCGGGGCATTATCTCGTCGTCGTCGATACCGGAAGGAAGACGCGGCCCGCGTGGGCGCCGGGTCCGGGCAAGGCGGTGCGCGAGCACATCCCGGCGGGCGCGGACACGGTCGATTGAGGCGTGCCGGGCGTGCTATTTCGAGCGCGCGAGCAGCACGCCCGCGAGCGCGACGCCGAAGCCCGCGAGCTGCATCGCGTCGAGCGTCTCGCCGAATGCGAGATAGCTTTCGAGCGCGGCGAGCGGCGGCGCGAGAAAGAGCAGGGCGGTCGCGCGCGATGCGTCGCCGCGACGGACCATCCATACGAGCAGCGTCGTCGCGACGCCCGAGAGCATCACGATGCCCCACGCGAGCGCGAGCCACGTCGTCGTGGAGACGATGAAGCGATGCTCGCCTAGCGCGATCACGAGCACGAGCGCGACGATCGTCGCGCCCGCGTTCTGCAACGCGCTGGCGCTGCGGATATCGGCGCGCGCGAGCGAAGTCTTCTGATACAGCGTGCCCGCGGTGATCGCGACGACGGCGAGCACGGCGATCGTCGCGACGAGCCATTGCGGCGCGTGTCCGGACGATGCGTGCGTGACGGGCGCGCCGCTCGCCGCGATCTTCGGCGCGAGCACGAGCGCGACGCCGAAGAGGCCGAGCACGAGCCCGCTCCATGCGCGCGGCGAGAGCCGTTCACCGAAGAGCCGCGCGGCGACGGCGGCGGTCAGAAGCGGTTGCAGCGCGCCGAGCAGCGCCATGATGCCCGCGCCCATGCCTTGCGCGACGGCCCAGTAGCCCGCGCCGAGATAGACGCCTTGCAGCAGCGCGCCGGCGAACAGATGCCGGCCGATGTCCCCGCCTTTCGGCCATGGCGCGCGCGTGACGACGGCGATTGCGAGAAACAGCAGCGTCGTGCCGCCGAAGCGCGCGAGCAAATAGAGATTCGGATCGACGTAGGGCGTGATCGCCCTTGCGACGATGAAACCCGTCGACCAGAGAAACACGAAGACGGGTGCGGCGAGAATCGAGACCATGTGAGGCAAGCGGCGAAACGAAATGCCGCAGTATCGGCCGGAACGCTTGCGCGCGTCTTGTCTAACCGTGCACTTCGGCGCGGCGCGTCATTCGATGGTGAACGTATCGAGCGGCTGATTGGCGCGCGCTTCGCCCTCGAAACGCCGCGATAGTTGCGCATGCAAGCGCTTTGCCTCGTCGAGTGTGAGGTCGATCCAGTAGGGATCGCCAGCCGCGTCGTTCAGACGTTCGGGAGGGAACTGGATTTCGATCACCACGCCTTTCTTGTACATCGTGTTGCCTCGTTCAAAGCTCGTGCATAAGGCACGAAGTCTAGCGGAGGCGTGCTTGTCGATTGCGTACCCGGGGGAAAGAATTCATTGCGCGTCGTGGCTTGACGAATCGCGCTTGCCAGAGAAATGCCACATAGGGCCGCTAAACTCCACACGCCGCCTTGCCTTTCTTCATCGAACGATGCTCGCCGAACAACGTCACCAGTACATCCTCTCCGAATTGGACAAGCATGGCGCGCTCGCGGTGGCGGATCTCGTGCGTGCGTTGTCGGTGTCGCGCGAGACGGTGCGGCGCGATCTCAACGCGCTCGCCGGACGCGGGCTCGTGACGACGACGCATGGCGGCGCGTTATCGGTCGACCGGCGCGAGCCGCACGTCGATGTGCGCGAAGCCGAGAACGCGGCGGCGAAACATGCGATCGGCGTGCGCGCGGCGGCGTTCGTGCCGGACGGGGCGTCGCTCGTCATCGATTCGGGAAGCACGACGCAGGCGGTGGCGCGTGCGTTGGGGCAGCGGCATCGGTTGACGGTGTATACGAACGACTGGCGTATCGCGATGTTGCTGGCGCGGCGCAATGGCAATCGCGTGACTTTGCTGGGTGGCGAGATCGCCGATCTCGAAGATGCGACGTTCGGGCTCGATACCATTCAGCAGCTTGCGCAGTATCACGCGGATTTTGCTTTCGTCGGGGCGGGGGGGATTACGAATGACGCGCATCTGACGGGTTATTCGCGGCTCGCCGCTGAGGTGCGCGGGAGCATGATCGCGTCTGCTGCGTGCCCGGTCGTGGTTGCTGATTGCTCGAAGTTCGGCCTGGTTTTGCCAGTTAGGATCGCCGGGTTCGAGGCGGTTCGGTTTCTGGTTTGTGAAGCTCTGCCTGAGCGGGGGGTCCGAAGGGCGCTGGCCGCGCGGGGGCTTGAGGTCGTTGTTGCTTGATTTTTGTTGTTCGCTTTCGCTGGGTCTCGTTTTCGTGTCGGCTCCGGTTTTTCGCCGGATCCCGTTTTCTTAGTGGTCTATTAGCGTTGCCCCTGTGCGGGGCGGCACTTACTTTCTTTGCTGCTGCAAAGAAAGTAAGCAAAGAAAGCAGCTTCTGATACGCCCGCGGTCACACGCAATTTGGGTAGTCCTCTCGTCGATCGTGGGCTGCCTAAAGAGTGCCCTCAAACACCTAATCGGGCTTGGCTCGCGCACGGTCTGTGTCATCGCACCACACAACAAACGGGTTCAGCACCAAATAGCTCCGGCCCGCTTCGCGGCCGACCGGTCCATCGGGGATGCATGTGCTTCTCTACTAACGTCTCCATCTCACGGCACTCGCCGCTCGCCGGTTTCCCTTGCGGACCCGGCGGCAGCGCGTAGCGCTGTGCCGAAGCTATTTCGTGCTGAACCAGCGCGGTAAAGGGAATGGCTCGTCAGACCGTGCGCGAGCCAAGCCCGATTAGGTGTTTGAGGGCACTCTTTAGGCGAGTGCCGCCTGTGACGAGAGGACTACCCAAATTGCGTGTGACCGCGGGCGTATCAGTAGCTGCTTTCTTTGGTTACTTTCTTTGCAGCAGCAAAGAAAGTGACTGCCGCCCCGCACAGGGGCAGTGCTAATAGACCGACACGAAAACGGGATCCGGCGAAAAAGCAGACACCAAAGAACAAACCACAAGCCCCTTGGCGAAATATGCAAATACGTGGCGACCCGTGGCGCCTTCACGTCGATGTCACACATCTCTGCAATATTCCGGGTCGAAGGTCGCCCCCGACCTTCATCGATCCCCGACACGAGAGACCACCATGACCCGCGATTCCCGCTTCGCGCGCACTGTGCTGCCGGCGTTCGCCGCCGCGTTTGCTCTGCTTGCCGCGATGCCCGCTCACGCCGCCGACGCCGTCGTCCTCTACACCGCCGATGGCCTCGAGAATCTCTACAAGGACGTGCTCCCCGCATTCGAAAAGAAGGAAGGCGTGAAGGTCAACATCGTCACGGCGGGCAGCGGCGAAGTGGTGAACCGCGCGACCGTCGAAAAGGATTCGCCGAAAGCAGACGTCCTCGTCACGCTGCCGCCGTTCATCCAGCAAGCGCAACAAGGCGGCCTGCTGCAGCCGTATCAGAGCGTGAACTACAAGAACGTGCCCGCCATCGCGAAGGAAAAAGACGGCGCATGGGCCACCTTCGTGAACAACTATTTCTCGTTCGCGATCAATCCCGAAGTCACGAAAACCGCGCCCAAGACCTTCGCCGATCTCTTGCATCCGAACTACTCCGGCAAGATCGCATACTCGAATCCAGCCACGGCAGGCGACGGCATGGCCGTCATCATCCTGACGTCCGCGCTGATGGGCGAAGACCAGGCTTTCAATTACCTGAAGGATCTCGAACAACACGCGAAGTTCCATACGAAGGGCACGGGCTATCTCGACGTGCTGCTCTCGCGTAACGAGATCGCATTCGCGAACGGCGACCTGCAAATGGACCTCGACGATGCCGCGAACGGCGGTCTCTCCATCAAGCCGCTCTTCCTGTCGCACAAGGCAGGCGAAGCGCCGAGCACATTCCAGCTTCCGTATGCAATCGGCCTCATCAAGAGCGGACCGAATCAGGCGGCGGGCAAGAAGCTCATCGACTATCTGATGTCGTCGGATGTGCAGTCGAAAGTGCCCGATATCTACGGCATCCCCGGCCGCACCGACGTGCCGCTCGCCGGCAAGAACGGCGAAGCCGTCAAGCAGGCGATCTCCGGCGTGAAGCTCATTCCCGTCGACTGGAACGAAGTCATGCAGAAGAAGGCGGGCTGGACCGAGCGCTGGAAGACCGAAGTGATCGGCAACACCGGCAAGCAGACCGACGTCGTCAAGCCGAAGTCCTGATGAGCGCCGTCCCCAAGGAAGCGTTCGGCGTCGATCAAACGCCGGGCGTGCACATCGATCGTCTGACGGTGCGCTTCGGCACGCGTACCGTGCTCGACGATCTCTCGCTTCGGATCGAACGCGGCGAATTCCTCACCGTGCTCGGCCGGAGCGGATGCGGCAAGACCACGCTGCTGCGCTTCATCGCCGGCTTCGTGAAGGCCGATGCGCTCGCGGGCACGCTCGCCGTCGCGGGCCGCGATCTCACGCACGTGCCGCCGCATCAGCGCAATCTCGGGCTGCTGTTCCAAAGCTATGCGCTGTTCCCGCATTTCTCGGTGTTCGACAACGTCGCGTTCGGCTTGCGCGCACGCAAGCTGAAGACGGGCGAGATCGCGCGACGCGTCGCCGATGCGCTCAAGCTCGTGCAGCTTTCCGATGCCGGTCACGTCATGCCCGCGCAGCTTTCCGGCGGCATGCAGCAGCGCGTGGCGCTGGCGCGCGCGCTCGTCATCGAGCCGGACGTGCTGCTGCTCGACGAGCCGCTCTCGGCGCTCGATGCGAATCTGCGCGCTTCGGTGCGCAGCGAGCTGAAGGCGTTGCATGAGCGCTTGCCGAATCTGACGATCGTCTGCGTGACGCACGATCAGGACGATGCGCTCGTGCTCTCCGACCGCACGCTGCTGATGCGCGATGGCCGCATCGCGCAACTCGGTGCGCCGCGCGAGCTGTACGACGCGCCCAACGATGCGTTCGTCGCGCGCTATCTCGGTGCCGCGAATTTGCTGCCGCCGCGCGTGGTGTATCCCGTCGGCGATGCGCGGCACGACGAGCGCGAACGTCTCGCGTGCATTCGTCCCGAACGATTCGCGATCGCGCCGTTGGGAGAAGGCCATCTGCATGGCACGATCGCGTCCGTCGAATGGTATGGCGCGGCGCTTTCCATTTCCGTTGCGCTCGATGCGTTGCCCGGCGAGCCCGTGCTCGTGACGACGCAGCGCGGCCATTCGCGCATGCCGGACAAGGGCGCGCGCGTTTCCCTTCGCTTCGAGGCTGACGATGTCGTCCTTGTTCGTCGCTGACAGCGTCGCGCGCGACGAACGCGCCATCTGCGACGCCTATCTCTCCGCGCAATTCGCAGCGCACGCCAAAGAAGCGCAACGCCGCGAGCGCAAGGCGCGGTGGCATCTGCTCTTCATTCTCGTCGTCGTGCTCGGGCCGCTCGTGGTGTATCCGCTCGCGCGCCTCGTCATGTCGAGTGTGACCGGGCCGCACGGTTTCTCGCTGCACGCGTACAGCGCGTTCTTCAGCAACCCCGAAACGCGCGGGATGATCGGCACGACGCTCGGTATTCTCTTCGCGAGCGCGAGCATCGCTTCGTTGCTCGGCGTCGCGCTCGCATCGATGCTGTTCTTCAGGCCGTTCGCGCTCGCGCGCCTGCTCACGCGTTTTCTGGAATTGTTCGTCGCGTTTCCGTCGTTTCTGGTCGCGTTCACGCTGATCTTTCTATACGGCTCGCAAGGTTCGGTGAGCATCGGTCTGCAGCGGATCTTTTCGCTCGATGCGCCGCCGCTTGATTTCCTTTTCGGCATCGGCGGCGTGATTCTCGCGGAGGTCGTGTTCTATGCGCCGTTCGTCGTGCGTCCGACGCTCGCATCGTATGCGACGCTCGACATGCGGCTCGTCGAAGCCGCAAAGAGCCTCGGCGCCGATGGCTGGATGGTCGCGACGAAAGTCGTCTTGCCGCTCGCGTGGCCGGGCATCGCGGCAGGCACGATCCTCTGCTTTCTGCTGACGTTGAACGAGTTCGGCATTCTGCTCGTGCTCGGCAGCGCACATCTGATCACCTTGCCGATCGCGATCTACAGCGCCGCGACCGTCGACCTCGATCTGGCCACCGCGGCCGCGGGTTCGGTCGTGATGCTGTTGATGTCGCTATCGCTGTATGCGTTGTATCGACGCGTGAATCGGCAAACGAGTCGCCGTTCGGGAGAGCGCTGACATGCAACTCATCGCTGCTGCGTTCAGACCTCGCGCGCTCCTGCGTCATGCGTTCACGGGCCTCTTCGCGTTGCTGTGCTTCTGGCTCTTCGTGCTGCCGGTGATCGTCGTCGCGTTGTCGAGCGTCGCGTCGCACTGGTCCGGCACGATCCTGCCCGATGGTTTTTCCACGCGCTGGTTCGCGCGTCTTTCATCGAGCGATCTCGATGCGGTCGCGACGAGTCTCGAAGTCGGCCTGGGCGTCGCGTTTCTCGGCACCGCGCTGGGACTCTGGCTCGCGCTCGCGCTGGAAGGACGCGACCGGCGCGGTCTCGGCGCACTCGTCGATGCCGTCGCGATGATGGGCAGCGGCGTGCCGAGCGTCGTCCTCGGGCTCGCCGTGTTGATCGCGTATCACAAGCGTCCGCTCGATCTGTCGGGATCGGCCGCAATCGTCGTGCTCGTGCAACTCGCGCTCGTGTTGCCGTTCTGTTATCGATGCGCCGCCGCGGCGCTGCGCCCCGAGCTCACGACGCTGCGCGAAGCCGCCGCGAGTCTCGGCGCGCCGCCGCGCATGGTGCTCGCGCGCGTGGTATTGCCGCAACTCGTGCCCGCGATCCGCGCGAGCCTCGCGCTCGGTTTCGCGCTCTCGCTCGGCGAACTTGGCGCGACGCTCACCGTGTATCCGCCCGGATTCGCGACGGTGCCGATCGTCGTCGTCGGGCAGGTGAATCGCGGTTACTATCTGCCGGCGTCCGCGCTCTCGCTGATTCTGCTGGGCGTATCGCTCGCGGCGCTTCTGCTGATCGCCGCACGCGCGCCACGCCGCTCCATCGCATGACAAACATACGGAATCCGAACTAAATATCGATGCCATCATGTGCCCGCAAGCTCTTCGTTAGCAATTTGCGGGCCGCTCTCCGTTTCCGCCTTGTCATACCAAAAAAAATAAAACTGGCGTAACCTGCACGTTCAGGCACGTCCGCACCCGCCAGACCGGGGCAGGGCGCCAATTCGGTGCGTCCGGATTGAACTCCCGTCAGGCTTTCGCGGTCGTTGCATATGTTGCAAACACCGGAGGTTTCGATGACATCCGTCGATCTGGAATTCGACCAGCTCAACAGTACCGTCGATGCGCTCAGGCGCTCCATCTCGAACCGCCTGATGTACGGCGTCGGCAAGGATGCAGTCACCGCGCAGCCGCGGGACTGGCTTCACGCCGCTGAACTGGCCGTGCGGGATCGTCTCGTCGCGCGCTGGATGCGCACCACGCGGCTCCAATACGAACAGGACGTGAAACGCGTCTACTATCTGTCGATGGAATTTCTCATCGGCAGAACTTTCAGCAATGCGCTGCTCGCGCTAGGCATCTACGACGAAGTGCGCGATGCGCTCGCCGGCTTGGGCGTCGATCTCGCGGCGCTCGAGGAACTCGAGCCGGACGCCGCGCTCGGCAATGGCGGCCTCGGACGCCTTGCGGCCTGTTTCCTCGATTCGATGGCGACGGTCGGCGTGCCGGGCTTCGGCTATGGCATCCGTTACGAATACGGAATGTTCCGTCAGACGATCGTCGACGGCAATCAGGTCGAGATGCCCGATTACTGGCTGCGCGCGGGCAATCCGTGGGAGTTTCCGCGGCCCGAAGTCGTGTACACCGTGCATTTCGGCGGGCGCACGGTGCAACATGACGATCGCACCGACTGGATCGACACCGAGCACGTCAACGCGATGGCCTACGACACGGTCATTCCCGGCTTCGCGACAACGGCCACCAACACGCTGCGCCTGTGGTCCGCGCGCGCAACCGACGAGTTCGATCTCTCCGCGTTCAATCAGGGCGACTATCGGCGCGCGGTGGAGGCGAAGAACACATCGGAACATGTGTCGCGTCTCTTGTATCCCGACGACTCGACTCAGGCCGGACGCGAGTTGCGTCTGCGTCAGGAATACTTCTTCGTCTCCGCGACGATGCAGGATCTGATACGCCGCTATCAGCGCACGCATACGCACTTCGGTCGGCTCGCGGAAAAGGTCGCCGTGCATCTGAACGACACGCATCCGGTGCTCGCGATTCCGGAGCTGATGCGCCTGCTCGTCGATCGGCATCATCTGCCGTGGGACAAGGCGTGGAAGCTCGTGCAGCAGATGTTCTCCTACACGAATCACACGCTGATGCCCGAAGCGCTCGAAACATGGGACGTCGAGATGCTCGCGCGCTTGCTGCCGCGGCATCTGGAGATCATCTTCGAGATCAACGCGCAGTTCCTGAAGCAAGTCACCGAGAAGTTCGGGCGCGATGTCGAACTGATTCGGCGCATCTCGCTCGTCGATGAATTCGGCCAGCGGCGCGTGCGCATGGCGCATCTCGCGATCGTCGCGAGTCACAAGGTGAACGGCGTATCGAAGCTGCACTCGCAACTGATGGTGCAGAACATCTTCTCCGACTTCGCGCGCATGTATCCGGAGCGCTTCACGAACGTGACGAACGGCATCACGCCGCGCCGATGGCTCGCGCAGGCGAGTCCGTCGCTGTCATCGCTGATCGACAAGCGGCTCGGGCCGCGCTGGCGCACCGATCTCTTCGAACTCGGCAGGCTGCGCGAATGGCGCGACGATCCGGAGTTCTGCAAGGCCTTTCACGATGCGAAGTTCGCCAACAAGCTGCGGCTCGTGGAACGCGCGAAACGGGACGCCAACGCGATCATCAATCCGGAAGCGCTGTTCGATCTGCAGGTGAAGCGCATCCACGAATACAAGCGGCAATTGCTCAACATCCTGTATGTGATCGTGCGCTATAACCGCATCCGCGAAAATCCGGAGCAGGACTGGACGCCGCGCGTCGTGATGTTCGCGGGCAAGGCGGCGTCCGCGTACAAGATGGCGAAGAACATCATCAAGCTCATCAACGATGTGTCCCGCAAGATCAACACGGACCCGCTCATCGGCGATCGGCTGAAGGTCGGCTTTATTCCGAACTACGGCGTTTCCGTGGCCGAGCTCATCATTCCGGCGGCGGATCTGTCGGAGCAGATTTCGATGGCGGGCACCGAAGCATCGGGCACCGGCAACATGAAGCTCGCGTTGAACGGCGCACTGACAATCGGCACGCTCGATGGCGCGAACATCGAGATCTGCGATGCCGTGGGGCGCGAGAATATTTTCATCTTCGGCAACACGACCGACGAGATCGAATCGTTGCGCGCGGCGGGTTATCGGCCACGGCAGATTTACGAGGAAAACGCGGAGCTCAAAGTCGCGCTCGACCAGATTCGACTCGGGCACTTCTCGCCGGAAGAGCCGCACCGTTTCTACGACATCTTCCATACGCTCGTGGACTGGGGCGATCACTACATGGTGCTCGCCGATTTCGACAGCTTCGACAAGACGCAGACCGAAGTCGATCTCAAGTACCGCGACAAGGATGCGTGGACGCGGAGCGCGATCGAGAACGTCGCGGGCATGGGCATTTTTTCGTCGGACCGCACGATCGCGGAGTATGCGCGCGACATCTGGCACGTCGAGCCGTTGCAGATCACCTGACGACGCGTTCAGCGCCGTGTGATGCGCGTAATGCGCGTCACGCGGCCGAGCGTTGCGTTGGGAAAATGCGCGGTGAGCGTGCCGATGACATCGTTGATGTCATCGCGATCGGTCTCGACATGGAGCGTGGTGCAATCGCGGAGGCGGCTCGTCTCCACGATATAAGCCTGCGTGCCCGCGCCGAACGCATACGCGAGCATGTCGCGTGCGGCCGACGAATCCAGTCCCGGAACGGTGAGATCGAACGCGACGCAGTGGCGTGCTTCGCGGCGGCGCGGCGAGCCGCCGTTGACCACGCGCGAAAGAGCGATCGAGTCGAATGTGCGGATATCCATCGATGGAAGCCGTCCGGCGACGGCTCGTTGTGGCGATGCCCGCACTCTAGCGCCGCGCGCCTAAAGGCCGGGCTAAAGAAGCGCGCCGCCGTGTAAACGGCGCATCAAGATCAGGCTTGCGATGACTTCGCGCCTGCGCTCGCCGCATGTTTCGCGACCGCCTCGCCGACGAGCGCCGCGACCTTGTCCGCGAATTCCTGATCCTTCGTGATGAGCACTTCGCGCTCGCCGTCGGGCGTCGCGACCATCAACTGATAGATCACGTCCTGCGTGATCCAGGTGAGATAACCCACGACGACGATCATCACGCCGAGCACGAGCGCCGCGCCCGAGCCGGTGAAGATGCCCGCGCCGAGCACGATCAGCCCGATCAGCGCGATGATGACCGGCAACGGCTTCTGGCGCGGGATCATCACGACGCGCGCGGCGCGCAGATCGCGCAGCGGAATCATCTGACCGGACGCCGAGAGTCCGGCGCGCGAAAGCGTCACGCCACGTTCATTGAAAGGAGTATCCATAAGGGTTGTGCAGTCTTCTTGCAGCCGATGAAACCGGGGAGCGTACCAGACGGCGCGGCGCGGCGGCATGTCGCACATCGACGCATTCGGCGGGGTTTGCATATCGTAAATTTACGATATATACTTCGCAGCAAGACGATTCGGAACAGGCTGCACGTTCCGTCCGTCAGACGCACGAGCAACGAAATGGACATCGACGCAATTCACAAGGCCCTCGCCAACCCCCTTCGCCGCGAGATTCTGGAATGGCTGAAGGAACCCGAGCTGCATTTCCCTGATCAGGAATTGCCGCACGTGCACGGCGTTTGCGCGGGTCAGATCGATGGGCGCTGCGGCATGTCGCAGTCCACCGTTTCGGCGCATCTCGCGACCTTGCACAAAGCCGGACTCGTCACCACGAAGCGCGTTGGACAGTGGGTGTTCTTCAAGCGCGACGAAGCGGTCATTCAGGCGTTTCGCGATTCCATCGGGAATCTCTGAGCTTGCTTGCCATTCGGTGAAAGTCTGCTTTCAATTTCATTAGGAATCCAATTCATGTCGACTCTTTTCGATCCGCTTAAAGTTGGCGCACTCACGTTGAAGAACCGCATCATCATGGCGCCGCTCACGCGTCAGCGCGCGGGCGTCGAACGCGTGCCGAACGCGTTGATGGCGCAGTACTACGCAGACCGCGCATCGGCGGGGCTGATTCTGAGCGAAGCGACGTCGGTGACGCCGCAAGGCGTCGGCTATGCCGACACGCCGGGCATCTGGTCCGACGAGCAAGTGGAAGGCTGGAAGCTCGTCACGAAGGCCGTGCACGAAGCGGGCGGCAAGATCTTCCTGCAACTGTGGCACGTCGGCCGCATTTCCGATCCGATCTTTTTGAATGGCGAACTGCCGGTCGCGCCGAGCGCGATCGCGGCGGGAGGACACGTGAGCCTCGTGCGTCCGCAGCGTCCGTACGTGACGCCGCGCGCGCTCGAACTGGATGAAATCGCCGGTGTCGTCGCGGCGTACCGCAAGGGCGCGGAAAACGCGAAGCGCGCGGGCTTCGACGGCGTCGAAGTGCACGGCGCGAACGGCTATCTGCTCGACCAGTTCCTGCAGGACAGCACGAACAAGCGTACCGACGCCTACGGCGGCCCGATCGAAAATCGTGCGCGCCTGCTGCTCGAAGTCGTCGATCAGGCTATCGAAGTTTGGGGCGCGGATCGCGTCGGCGTGCATCTTGCACCGCGCGCGGATTCGCACACGATGGGCGACAGCGATCGCGCCGCGACCTTCGGTTACGTCGCGCGTGAACTGGGCCGCCGCAAGATCGCGTTCATCGCGGCACGCGAGCATGAAGCCGCCGACAGCCTCGGGCCGCAATTGAAGAAGGCGTTCGGCGGCGTGTATATCGCCAACGAAGGCTTCACGAAGGCCAGCGCCGAAGCGATCATCGCCCGCGGCGACGCCGATGCCGTCGCGTGGGGCAAGCCCTTCATCGCGAATGCGGATCTGGTGCGCCGCTTCGAAGTCGATGCCGATCTCAACAACTGGGACACGTCGACGTTCTATGCGCCGGGCGCGAAGGGCTATACGGATTACCCGTTGCTCGAAACGGCGGAATAAGACGCGTCGAAGTTAGCGTCTCGATGAAAAGAGCGGCTCCGGCCGCTGTTTTCATTGATGGTTTCAAAGCTGCACCAAATAGTGTATTGCTGGCGTTCGGATCATTCATTCCCTTCATCGCTGATGTGCGAGCGGCTCATACCGCAAAGGAGTGCCTATGTCCTGGCTTACGGCAACACTGCGCAGTTATCCTGAAATCGCCATCTTTCTGTCGCTCGGCGTCGGCTATTGGGTCGGCGGAAAAAGCTTTCGCGGCTTCAGCCTCGGCGCCGTGACGGCGACCTTGCTCGCGGCCATCGCCATCGGGCAACTAGGCATCACCATTTCGTCGAACGTCAAATCGGTCTTCTTTCTGATGTTCCTGTTCGCCGTCGGTTACGGCGTCGGTCCGCAGTTCGTGCGCGGCATCGCGAAAGACGGCTTGCCGCAGGCGATCTTCTCCGTCATCCAGTGCGTGCTGTGCCTCGCGGCGCCTTACGCGGCGGCGAAGATCGCGGGTTATGACGTCGGCTCGGCGGCGGGCCTGTTCGCGGGCTCGCAGACGATTTCCGCTTCGATGGGCCTTGCCACCGACGCCATCAACCGGCTCGGCCTGCCGCCGGATCAGGCGAAGGCGCTGCTCGACGCGATGCCGACCGCATACGCCGTGACCTATATCTTCGGGACGATCGGCTCCGCGCTGATTCTCGCGATGCTCGGGCCGAAGCTGCTCAACATCGACCTCGTCGCGGCCTGCAAGGAATACGAGGCGACGCTCGGCGGCGGCGGCGATCTCGGCGGCGCGGGGCAGGCGTGGCACAAGTTCGAACTGCGCGCGTATCGCGTGGCCGAGCACGGGCGCGCGGCGGGCATGTCGGTCGCGCAGGCCGAAGCGCTGGAGCCGGAAGGCGCGCGGCTCTTCATCGAGCGGATTCGGCGGGGCGGAACCATTCAGGAAGCGAAGATCGACGACGTGCTGCAACCGGGCGATGTCGTCGCGGTCTCCGGGCGGCGCGAGCTGCTCGTCGATCTGCTCGGCGGCGTCGCGACCGAAGTGGACGACGCCGAACTGCTCGCCGTGCCGATCGAAGGCGTCGATATCTACGTGACGAGCAAGGCCGTCGACGGCAAGACGCTGCAGGAGCTCGCGCATATGCCCGCGTCGCGCGGCGTGTTTCTGCGCAAGATCAAGCGCGGCGCGACCGAAACGCAGATACCGATTCTGCCGAGCACGAAGCTGCATCGCGGCGACACGATCACGCTCGTCGGCCGGACGCAGGACACGTCGGCGGCGGCGAAGGCGATCGGCGTGCTCGACCGTCCGACCGACGCCGCCGACATGGCGTTCGTCGGCCTCGCGATCACGCTCGGCGCGTTGATCGGCGCGCTCGTGCTGCATGTCGGCGCGATTCCGCTCACGCTGTCGACGGCGGGCGGCGCGCTCATCGCGGGCATCGTGTTCGGCTGGCTGCGCGCGATCCATCCGACGTTCGGCCGCATTCCGTCGCCGACGATCTGGTTCATGAACTCAGTCGGCCTGAACGTCTTTATCGCGGTCGTGGGGATTTCGGCGGGGCCGGGCTTCGTCGCGGGCTTGCAGAAGCTCGGCGTGAGTCTCTTTCTGTGGGGCATTTTCGCGTCGGCGGTGCCGCTCATCATCGGCATGTACATCGCGAAGTACGTGTTCAAGTTTCATCCCGCGATCCTGCTCGGCATCTGCGCCGGCGCGCGCACGACCACCGCCGCGCTCGGCATGATCTGCGACGCCGCGAAGAGCCAGGTGCCGGGCCTCGGCTACACGGTGACGTACGCGGTCGGCAATACGCTGCTCACGATCTGGGGCATGGTCATCGTGATGCTGCTGACGTGACGCGGTCTTCCTGTCGCATTGTTTCCATCATCAATTCTGGAGGTGTTGGATGGCAAAGTCCGATAAATCGGGTTCCAACGACCGCGCCGGCATGGCGGCGCTCAGCCCGTTCGAGCTGAAGGACGAGCTCATCAAGGCGGCGGGCGGCGGGGCGGTCGAGCGTCCGGCCAATCTCGCGATGCTCAATGCGGGGCGCGGCAATCCGAACTTTCTCGCGACGATACCGCGTCATGGTTTCTGGCAACTCGGCCTCTTCGCGATGCGCGAGTCCGAGCGCTCGTTCGCGTACATGCCGGAAGGCGTCGGCGGTTTTCCGAAGCGCGAAGGGCTCGAAGAGCGCTTCGAGATTTTCGCGCGCGAGAACAAGGGCGTGCCGGGCATCGCGTTTCTTGCGGGCGCGGTGTCGTATGTGCGCGATCAGCTGGGCCTGAACGCGGGCGACTTTCTCTATGAGATGTGCGAAGGCATCCTCGGATCGAACTATCCCGTGCCGGACCGCATGCTGAAGCTGTCGGAGCAGATCGTCGCGCAATATCTGCGGCGCGAGATGATCGGCAAGCATCCGTTCGTCGGCGAATTCGATGTCTTCGCGGTCGAAGGCGGCACCGCCGCGATGACCTACATCTTCAACACGATGCGCGAGAACTTCCTGATCGCGCCCGGCGACACGATCGCGCTCGGCACCCCGATCTTCACGCCGTACATCGAGATTCCGCGCCTGAACGATTACAAGCTGAAGGTCGTCAATCTGGAGGCGGACGTCGCCCGCGGCTGGCAATACTCGAAGGCCGAGCTCGACAAGCTGCGCGATCCGAAAGTGAAGGCGTTTTTCCTCGTGAATCCGAGCAATCCGCCATCGGTGAAGATGGACGACGAAAGCCTCGAATACATCGCGGAGATCGTGAAAGAGCGGCCCGATCTGATCCTTCTGACCGACGACGTCTACGGCACCTTCGCCGACGATTTCGTGTCGCTGTTCGCGTTGTGCCCGAAGAACACGATCCTCGTTTATTCGTATTCCAAGTATTTCGGCGCGACCGGCTGGCGTCTCGGCGCGATCGCGACGCATCGCGACAACGTGCTCGACAAGCAGCTCGCCGCGCTGCCGAAGGACAAACGGGCGGAGCTTCACGAACGCTACGAATCGATCACGACGGAGCCCGACAAGCTCAAGTTCATCGACCGGCTGGTTGCGGACAGCCGTACCGTCGCGCTGAATCACACGGCGGGATTGTCGACGCCGCAGCAGGTGCAGATGGTGCTGTTCTCGCTCTTCTCGCTGATGGACACGCCCGACGCGTACAAGAACGCGTTGAAGCGCCTGATCCGCAGCCGCAAGCAGGCGCTGTATCGCGAGATCGGCATCGCGCTCGAAGAAGAGGACAAGAACGAGGTCGATTACTACACGATCCTCGATATCGAATATCTCGGCGAGCGCAGGCACGGCCGCGAACTGGTCGACTGGGTCGTCAAGAACACGGAGCCTTCGGAGATGCTCTTCAGGCTCGCGAAAGAAGCGCGTGTCGTGCTGCTGCCGGGGCGCGGCTTCGGCACGCAGCATCCGTCGGGGCGCGTGTCGCTCGCGAATCTGAACGAGAGCGACTACATGCAGATCGGCCGCGCGATCCGCAAGCTGATGGACGAGTACATCGAGCGCTATAACAAGGCCGTCGGCAAGAAGTCCGACAAGAGGTAAACAAATCGGGCCGCCCGATACGTCTGGCGGCCCGATCTCATGTCAACTCAGGAAGCAAGCTCAGAACTTGTGGCGGATGCCGATGCGGAACGCAAGCTGATCGTCTTCGCCCAGACCCGACGTGCCGAAGTAGCTCGACGACGACGAACCGATCGACGCCTGATTCTCGACGCCGCGGTTCGAACCCGAAGCCTTCTGATAGATGCCGAGCACGTACACATCGGTGCGCTTGGAAAGCGCGTAGTCGACGCTCGCGTCGACCTGGTTCCAGTGGCCGCTCGAGTTGCCCGTCATGTTCAGGTACGAGTAGCCGAGGCCGGCCGACAGCGCCGACGTGAAGCTGTACTTGCCGCCGATATCGAACGCGTTGAGCTTGGAGCTCGCGCCGTTGATCGGCTCGAACAGCGTGTTGGTCCACAGGCCGAACACGGTCGCCGCGCCGAACGCGTAGTTCGCGCCGACGCCGAACGTGCGCAGATCCTTGCCGGCGTTCGCGGTGCCCATCGTCTGGATGTTCGCGACGGCCGTGCTGAACGCGGGCGTCGATGCCGCCGGATAGCGGATGTCGGTGTACGCCGCGCCGATGCCGAACGGACCCGCCTTGTAGTTCAGGCCGAAGCTGTACGCGCGCGACGAACCCGCCGTCGTGGTCGTGCCGACGGTCGTGTTGGGCGTGCCCGCGAACGCGCCTGCCTGGTTCGAGAAGCCGTACATCGCGCCGAACGTCACGCCGTAGAAGCTCGCGCTGCTGAACTTGACCGCGTTGTTGATGCGGCTCGACGTCAGCTGGTCGACGTCGTTCATGTGATACGCGTAGTTGCCCGCGAGCGTCTGGCCGCCGATCGAATAGTTGCTGCCGAGGTAATCGGTCGAGAACGAATATTGACGGCCGAAGGTCAGCGAGCCGACGTCGTTCTTCGCGAGACCGACGTATGCCTGACGGCCGAACAGCGCGCCGCCCTGGCCGAGCGTGCCGGTGCCGCTATTGAAGCCGTTCTCCAACGTGAAGATCGCCTTCAGGCCGCCACCCAGGTCTTCCGAACCCTTCAGGCCCCAACGGCTGCCTTGCGCGACGCCGTCGTCGTACTTGAAGAGCTTATCGCCCGCGCGCGTCGCGGTTTGCGTGCTGTTGTTCACGTAGCTGATGCCGGCGTCGATGATGCCGTAGAGCGTTACGCTGCTTTGCGCTTGCGCGGACGTGGCGGCGAGGGCGGCAAAGGTGGCGAGCGCGGCGGTCGCCAAGAGATTCTTCTTCAAAACAAGCTCCGTATGATGGTTCGCGGTGTGGTTGTTGACGGTGTCTGCAGTGCGTCGCGCTCTGATGGCGCGTGGCGTTCGACGGGCGCAAATGTAGCGGGCGCTAAAGAAAGAAATGTGACAGTGCTTTCAGCCGCCTTGCGGTGTGTCGCGTGTGCAACAGGGATGGCGAAATATCGGCGCTTGTGTATTCGGCGCGTCCGATGCGATGCTCTCGGTTCCGTCACCGCGAGCGAAAACATGGACGAGCAAGGAATCCGCGAACTGGAGGAGCGCCTGAAGAAGGCGATGCTGGCATCGGACGTGGACGCACTCGATGCGCTATTGGCCGACGACCTCAGTTTCGTCGATGCGACCGGCAAGGTCTGGACGAAGTCCGACGATCTCAACGGACATCGTTACGGCATGCAGCGCATCGAGAAACTGGACGTCGAGGATCAGAGCGTGCGCGTGTACGGCGCGTTTGCCGTGACGGTCACGCGCGTGACGCTTTCGGGAACGTTCGCGGGCGCGCTGTTCGCGGGCAGCTTGCGCTACACGCGAACGTGGGGCGACATTGGCGGCGCGTGGAAGATCGTCGCGGCGCAATGCTGTCTCGCGCCGTTCTGATCCGCCGCGAAACGCTTACGCCGACAGCAGCGAGCCCGTGCGATAGGCCTTCGCGCCCGCAATGCGCGCCACTTCCAGCCCGGCCGTCGCGAAGCGCGTGATATGCCGCGCGTACATCACGCCGGAGGTCGTGCACTTGAGCGTGGTGACGACATCGGTGAGCGGATCGACGATATCGGCGATCGGCTCGCCCGCTTCGATGAACGCGCCCACTTGCGCGCGAAACACGAGCACGCCCGACGCCGGCGCGACGATCGGCTCCGCGCCCGCGAGCGGCGTCGCCGGATACGCGAGCGGCGGCTGCTCGGGCACGGGCGCGTCGATCACGCCGCGGTGGATCAGATAGTTGACGATGGCCTGCGCGTCTTTATCCGCGAGTTCGTAGGACACGTCGTGCTGGCTGCGCAGTTCGACCGTCACCGAAATGCCGCCATTCGGAATCGGGAAGCGCTCGCCGTAACGCTGGCGCAAATCCGACCAGCAGAAGCTGTGGATTTCGTCGAACGGATTGCCGACCGAATTCAGCGCGAGCAGCGACGCTCTTGCATCGAGATAGCGCGCGAGCGGCTCGACTTCGTCCCAGATGTCCGGATTGGTGTAGAGATGCAGCGCGGCGTCGAGATCGCAGTGCAGATCGAGCACGACATCGGCGTCGAAGGAAAGCTTTTGCAGCGCGAGGCGTTGCGATTCGAGCTCGGTGTGCGGCGTCTGCTCGTCGAGCGCTTCTTTCATCGCGGCGCGCACGGCGAGCTTGTTCGCGCCGGCGTCCTTGCCGAGGCGCGCTTCGATGCGCGGCGCGATCAGCGCGGCGAGATCGTGGAAATTGCGGTTGAAGTTGTGGCCGCTGTTGGTCTCGAAGCGGCCCATCAGCGTGCCGTGCAGATGTTGCGACAGGCCGATCGGATTCGGCACCGGCACGATGACGACTTCGCCGCGCAGCTTGCCCGCCGCTTCGAATTCGGCGAGCTGGCGGCGCAGACGCCATGCGACGAGCATGCCGGGCAGTTCGTCCGCGTGCAGCGACGACTGGACGTAGATTTTCTGGCCGCCGCCGGGGCCGTAGTGAAAACTCGTGATGTTGCGGGAAGTGCCGAGCGTCGGCGAGATCAGGGAATGAGTTCTGGTTTGCATGTTGGTCGCGCGCAGGCGAGTGCGCGGTCTTGCCTCGGAAAAGTGCTCCGCGCCGCGGCGTCTCCTTCCGTCGGCGCTGTCTCGAACGTTCGATCTTAGCGGAAATCGGCCGCCAAAACCGCTGTCCGAAAAGCAAACGGGCTCCGCGCCCTTGAGCGCGGAGCCCGTTCGTCAGCCGGTGTGGCTTGTGGCGAGCGGCTTAGCTGCCGTACACGTCGAAGTCGAAGTACTTCTTTTCGAGCTTCTTGTAGGTGCCGTCCTTGATGATGTCGGCGATAGCCTTGTCGATCTTCGCCTTCAGATCGGTGTCTTCCTTGCGCAGACCGATGCCCGCGCCGTTGCCGAGCGTCTTCGGATCGTCGATGTTTTGACCGGCGAAGTCGTAGCCCGCGCCGCGCGGCGTCTTCAGGAAGCCGATTTCAGCCTGCACCGCGTCTTGCAGCGCGGCGTCCAGGCGGCCCGAGATCAGATCGGCATAGACCTGGTCCTGGTTCTGGTACGGCGTGACCGTCACGCCCTTCGGCGCCCAGTAGGTCTTGGCGTAGGTTTCCTGGATCGTGCCCTGTTCGACGCCCACGTTCTTGCCCTTCAGGCTTTCGGCCGTCGGCAGGATGTTGCTGCCCTTTTTCGCGACGAGGCGCGTCGGCGTGTTGAAGAGCTTGCTCGAGAAGGCGATCTGCTCGGCGCGTTGCGGCGTCATCGACATCGAGGAAAGCACGCCGTCGAACTTCTTCGCCTTGAGCGCGGGAATCATGCCGTCGAAGTCGTTTTCCACCCACACGCACTTCGCCTTCAGGCGCGCGCAGATCTCATTGCCGAGATCGATGTCGAAACCGACCAGCTTGCCGTCGGAACCCTTCGACTCGAACGGGGGATAGCTTGCGTCGACGCCGAAACGGATCGTCGAATAGTCCTTCGCAAGCGCCGGCGTGACGGCGGTGAGCGACGTGGCGGCGAGGAGGGACATCGTCAGTGCCGCGAGCAGTTTCTTCACTGTTTTAACTCCAGAAGGTGGTCAGTTCAGCCCGGAAGGTCTCGTACCGGACGTCCGGCGCGTCGTTGGGCGCCAGAGCATGATATTCCGCGGATCGTGTCCGTTCAGAATCGGCAGAAGGTTACCAAGCCAAAATAGTTCGGGAGCTAGTAAAAGCCCGGATAGCGGGGCTTTAGAGCTTTTCTTCGTATCGGGGGCTGAGCGGGTGGTTCTTCCGGAAGCCCGGCAGTCCGATGGCGATCGGTGTGACGCACGAGGCGACGGGATTCAGCTTCCAGCTCATGTTACCCACCCGGTTAAAATTCGTCCCTCGTCCGACCGCGCCGCGCCAGCGATGCCGCGCGGCGCACCCCGCCTCATGAGGAGACACCCCGATGGCAACACCCCGCAGCGCACACGCACAGGCGCTTCCCGTCACCGCCGGCAGCATTTCCGCCCGGCTCGATCGCCTGCCCGCCACGCGCTCCGTCTGGACGCTCATCGTCCTTTTGAGCCTCGGTTTCTTCTTCGAGCTCTACGATCTGCTGTATTCCGGATACGTCGCGCCGGGTCTCGTCAAAAGCGGCATTCTCACGCCGACGACCAGCGGACTTTTCGGCATGACGGGCGTCGCGAGCTTTATCGCGTCGCTGTTCGCGGGGCTTTTCATCGGCACGATCGCCTGCGGATTTCTCGCCGACCGCTTCGGACGGCGCGCGATCTTCACGTATTCGCTGCTCTGGTACACCGGCGCCAACCTCGTCATGGCGTTCCAGGACACGGCGACCGGCCTGAACATCTGGCGCTTCGTCGCGGGCGTGGGCATCGGGGTGGAACTGGTGACGATCGGCACGTATATCTCCGAACTCGCGCCGAAACACATCCGCGGGCGCGCGTTCGCGTGCGAGCAGGCGGTCGGTTTCATGGCGGTGCCGGTGGTCGCGTTTCTCGCCTATCTGCTCGTGCCGCGCGCGCCCTTCGGCATCGACGGCTGGCGCTGGGTCGTCATCATCGGCGCGCACGGGGCGCTCTTCGTCTGGTGGATTCGCCGCACGCTGCCCGAAAGCCCGCGCTGGCTCGCGCAGAAAGGACGCCTCGACGAAGCCGATCGCGTGATGCGCGCGCTCGAACAGAAAGTCGCGCGCGAATACGGCAAGCCGCTGCCGCCGCCCGAACCCGCCGTCGAGACAGCGGAGCGGCGCGGCGCGTTCGCCGACATGTGGAAGCCGCCCTACGGCAAGCGCGCCGCGATGATGATCATCTTCAACATATTCCAGACCGTCGGTTTTTACGGCTTCGCCAACTGGGTGCCGACGCTGCTGGTCAAGCAGGGCATCACGGTGACGTCGAGCCTGATGTATTCGAGCATCATTGCGATCGCCGCGCCGGTCGGACCGATCATCGGGCTCGCCATTGCCGACAGGATCGAGCGCAAGACCGCGATCGTCGCGATGGCCGCGCTCAACATCGTCTGCGGGCTGGCCTTCAGCCAGTCGGGCAACCCGGCGTTTCTGATCGCGATGGGCGTCGGCCTCACGCTCTCCGCGAACATCATGTCGTACAGCTATCACGCGTATCAGACCGAACTCTTTCCGACGAGCATCCGCGCGCGCGCCGTCGGTTTCGTGTATTCGTGGAGCCGTTTCTCCGCGATTTTCACGTCGTTCATCATCGCGGGCGTGCTGAAGGGTTTCGGGACGACGGGCGTGTTCGTGTTCATCGCGTCGGCGATGCTGATCGTGATGGCCGCGATCGGTTTCATGGGCCCGCGAACGCGCGATCTCGCGCTGGAGAAAATCTCGCGATAGGCGAAAATGCGCGCATGATGCTGCGAGTCAGCGTCCTGTATGCCAAAATCCGCAGGACCTACCCATTCGGCGGCCAATATTCGAATATGTCCGACACGCTCAACCCGGTGGAAGCAGATCATGCGATGCGCAACTGGACGTACCGGTCGACGGGGAAGATTCCGATCGGTTCGGACCTGCACAAGCGCATGTTCTGCGAGATGTTGCTGACGACGCACAATCCGTACAAGCCGGCCGTCATCGACTGGCCGAAGCTCGATCCCGCGGCGTTGAAGCGCGTGACTTCGCTGCCGATCTGGGATATCGCGGTGCAGACGGAAGGGCGCGCGTCGATCCGCGTCGCGACCTACGCGGGCACCGTCGGCGATCCGCAATTGCGCGAAGCCTTGCGCATGAACGGCGGCGAGGAAGCGCGGCACAAGCTGGTGCTGTCGAAGCTCGTCGAGGCATATGGCATCGAGCTCGCGCCCGAACCGCCGTATCCCGCTCCCGACGATGCATTGCGCGCGTGGATGCTCACGGGTTACAGCGAGTGCATCGACAGTTTTTTCGCGTTCGGCCTATTCGAGGCGGCGCGACAATCGGGTTACTTTCCCGAGGAACTCGTCGAAACCTTCGAGCCGGTGATTCAGGAAGAGGCGCGGCACATCCTGTTTTTCGCGAACTGGGTCGCGTGGTATCGGCGGAGTCTGCCTTGGTATCGCAAGCCGTGGTTCCTGATCAAGACCGCGAGCGTGTGGATTTCGCTGATTCGCGACCGCATCTCGCTCGCGCGCGGCTTCGACAAGAGCGGCGCGGCGCAGGATGCGAACTTTCCGGCGAATGTCGGCGATTCGGTCGCGGGCGATGTATCGGTTCGCTCGCTGATCGAACTGTGTCTCGCCGAAAATGATCGCCGCATGGGCGGTTACGACGCGCGCCTGCTGCGTCCGACCACCGTGCCGAAACTCGCGCGGCTCGCGCTGCGCTTCGTCAAGAAGTAGGTTTCTCGCGCGCGGCGCTCGCTTCGAAGCGCCGCGACGCTTCCTCGACGTCCTGCCGGAACTGCGCGAGCGCCGCCAGTTGCGCGTTCGGCGGCTGCAGCGCCGCCCACAATACTTCCACCAATTCGTTCGCCGTCGTCTCGATCTGAGTCTGACTCAGGCGGCGCTTCGCGAGCGTCGCGTCCCACAGGACGTGCTCCATCGGCCCGAAAACGAGCGAGCGCAACAGACGCAACGGCATGTCGGCGCGCACGTGGCCGAGCGCCTGGCCGCGCGCGAGCACGTCCATCAGCGGCGCGGTGTAGCGGCGCTGCAGCTCGGTCAGCGTGTCGGAGAGATCGTGCTGCTTCGTGCGGCCTTCGGACAGCACGAGCGCGCACAACCCGGTGCCGTTCATCAGCATCAGCCGCATGTGCGTTCTGACGATGAACGCGAACTGCTGCCTCACGGAGCCGTCGCGCGGGAGGCCGCTCTCGAACGCATCGATGATTTCGTCGTACCAATCCGCGATGACGCGCGCGCACAACTCGCGCTTGCCGCTGAAATAGCTGAACACCGTCGCTTCCGAAATGCCCGCGCGCTGCGCGATCTCGGCGCTCGTCGCGGCGTCGTAGCCTTTCTCGGCGAAGACGTCGCGCCCCGCCTGCAGGATGTCCTTCACGCGCTGCTGCGATTTGACGCCGGCGGGCGCGCGGCGGCCGGTGGCGGTGGTTTGCGTCGACATTGGCGGGAAACGTGGGGAAATAAATGTGAGCGTAGCTCAAAAATCTATTGACGGCTAGGCGATTTGAGCGTGAAATTGCCCCATTCCGTGGTTTGTGGTCCTGTGTGAGTGAGGCTCATATTTCAGGACGCACCGAAAACATCGCATCTGGAGGAGACGACCCATGAGCAACGTACCCGGCCTGAATTTCGCGTTGGGCGAAGACATCGACATGTTGCGCGACTCGCTCGCCAATTTCGCAGCGAAGGAAATCGCGCCGCGCGCGGGCGAGATCGATCACAGCGATCAGTTCCCGATGGACCTCTGGAAGAAATTCGGCGATCTCGGCGTGCTCGGCATGACGGTCTCCGAGGAATACGGCGGCGCGAACATGGGCTATACGGCGCACATGGTCGCGATGGAAGAGATTTCGCGGGCGTCGGCGTCGGTCGGGTTGTCGTACGGCGCGCATTCGAATCTGTGCGTGAACCAGATTCATCGCAATGGCACCGAGGCGCAAAAGCGCAAGTATCTGCCGAAGCTCGTGTCCGGCGAGCATATCGGCGCACTTGCGATGAGCGAGCCGAACGCCGGCTCCGACGTCGTCAGCATGAAGCTGCGCGCCGAGGAAAAGGGCGATCACTACGTGCTCAACGGCACCAAGATGTGGATCACCAACGGGCCGGATTGCGACACGCTCGTCGTGTATGCGAAGACGGACATCGAAGCCGGTCCACGCGGCATCACGGCGTTCATCGTCGAGAAGGGCATGAAAGGCTTTTCGGTTGCGCAGAAGCTCGACAAGCTCGGCATGCGCGGCTCGCATACCGGCGAACTCGTGTTCGAGAACGTCGAAGTGCCGAAGGAGAACATTCTCGGTCAACTGAACGGCGGCACGAAAGTGCTGATGAGCGGCCTCGACTACGAGCGCGCGGTGCTCGCGGGCGGGCCGACCGGCATCATGCTCGCGTGCATGGACGCGGTCGTGCCGTATATCCACGATCGCAAGCAGTTCGGTCAGGCGATCGGCGAATTCCAGCTCATTCAGGGGAAGGTCGCGGACATGTACTCGACGCTGCAAGCGTGCCGCGCGTATCTTTACGCCGTCGGCCGTCAGCTCGATACGCTCGGCTCGGACCATGTGCGGCAAGTGCGCAAGGACTGCGCGGGCGTCATTCTCTACACCGCCGAAAAAGCGACGTGGATGGCGGGCGAAGCGATTCAGGTGCTCGGGGGCAACGGCTACATCAACGAATATCCGGTCGGCCGTCTGTGGCGCGATGCGAAGCTCTATGAAATCGGCGCGGGCACGAGCGAAATCCGCCGCATGCTGATCGGCCGCGAACTGTTCGCCGAGACGGCTTGAGGCGCGCGTCATGACGATCATCGAATCGAAACTGAATCCGCGCGGCGAGGAATTCCGCACGAACGCGGCGGCGCTCGAAGCGCTCGTCGCGGACCTCAAAGAGAAGATCGCGAAGATCGCGGAAGGCGGCGGCGGGGCCGCGCGCGACAAGCACGTATCGCGCAACAAGCTGCTGCCGCGCGATCGCATCGCGCAACTGCTCGATCCGGGCACGCCGTTTCTCGAACTGTCGCAGCTCGCGGCGTACGGTATGTACAACGATGACGCGCCCGGCGCGGGCATCATCACCGGCATCGGGCGCATTGCGGGGCAGGAGTGCGTCGTCGTGTGCAACGACGCGACGGTCAAGGGCGGCACGTACTATCCCGTCACCGTGAAGAAGCATTTGCGCGCGCAGGAGATAGCGGAGCAGAACCGCCTGCCGTGCGTGTATCTCGTCGATTCGGGCGGCGCGAATCTGCCGAATCAGGACGACGTGTTTCCCGATCGCGATCACTTCGGCCGCATCTTCTACAACCAGGCGAACATGTCGGCGCAAGGCATCGCGCAGATCGCCGTGGTGATGGGCTCGTGCACGGCGGGCGGCGCGTACGTGCCCGCGATGAGCGATGAATCGATCATCGTCAAGAATCAAGGCACGATCTTTCTCGGCGGTCCGCCGTTGGTGAAAGCCGCGACGGGCGAAGAAGTCAGCGCCGAAGATCTCGGCGGCGGCGATGTCCATACGCGTCTGTCCGGCGTCGCCGATCATCTCGCGCAGAACGACGCGCATGCGCTCGGCATCGCGCGCAGCATCGTCGGCAATCTGAATCGCGTGAAGACGCCGACGCTCGCATTGAAAGAACCGCTGCCGCCGCGCTATGACCCGCAAAGCGTCTACGGCGTGATTCCCGTCGATACGCGCAAGCCTTTCGACGTGCGCGAAGTGATCGCGCGCATCGTCGACGATTCCGCTTTCGACGAATTCAAGGCGCGCTACGGCACGACGCTCGTCTGCGGTTTCGCGCATATCTGGGGGCATCCGGTCGGCATCGTCGCGAACAATGGCATTCTCTTCAGCGAATCCGCCTTGAAGGGCGCGCATTTCATCGAACTGTGCGCGCAACGCAAGATTCCCCTCGTGTTCCTGCAGAACATCACGGGCTTCATGGTCGGCCGCAAGTACGAGAACGAAGGCATCGCGCGCAACGGCGCCAAGATGGTGACGGCGGTCGCGACCGCCAAGGTGCCGAAGTTCACGGTGATCATCGGCGGCTCGTTCGGCGCGGGCAATTACGGCATGTGCGGCCGCGCGTATTCGCCGCGCTTTCTGTGGATGTGGCCGAACGCGCGCATCTCGGTGATGGGCGGCGAGCAGGCCGCGTCCGTGCTCGCGACGGTGCGGCGCGACGGCATCGAGAAGAAGGGCGGCACGTGGTCGAAGGAGGACGAGGAAGCGTTCAAGGCGCCGATCCGCGATCAATACGAAGTGCAAGGGCATCCGTATTACGCGAGCGCGCGTCTGTGGGACGACGGCGTGATCGATCCCGCGCAGACCCGCGACGTTCTGGGCCTCGGATTGGCCGCGACGATGAACGCACCTATCGAAGAAACACGCTTCGGCGTGTTCCGCATGTGACCTCGGGATGTAACGCCATGTTCAACAAAATACTCATAGCGAACCGCGGCGAGATCGCATGCCGCGTCGCGGCGACGGCGAAGCGCCTGAACGTCGGCAGCGTCGCGGTGTATTCGGACGCCGATGCCAAAGCGAAACACGTCGATGTCTGCGATGAAGCGGTGCATGTCGGCGGATCGGCGGCGTCGGAGAGTTATCTGCGCATCGAGCGCATCGTCGATGCAGCGAAGAAAACCGGCGCGCAAGCAATTCATCCGGGCTACGGATTTCTTTCGGAAAACGAAGCATTCGCGAACGCGTGCGAAAAAGCCGGACTCGTGTTCATCGGACCG
This sequence comes from Caballeronia sp. AZ1_KS37, assembly GCF_023631165.1. Lineage (NCBI taxonomy): Bacteria > Pseudomonadati > Pseudomonadota > Betaproteobacteria > Burkholderiales > Burkholderiaceae > Caballeronia > Caballeronia sp. AZ1_KS37. Next base: position 59,372 of record NZ_JALQDP010000029.1, read on the forward strand.
CCCGTCGAGGCGATCAGCGCGATGGGTTCGAAAGCCGCCGCGAAAGCGCTGATGCAATCCGCATCGGTGCCGCTCGTGCCCGGTTATCACGGCGACGATCAGGATCCGTCGCTGCTTCAGCGCGAAGCGGATCGCATCGGTTATCCGGTGCTGCTGAAAGCGAGCGCGGGCGGCGGCGGCAAGGGCATGCGCGTCGTCGAGAGAAGCGAGGATTTCGCGGCGGCGCTCGCGTCGTGCAAGCGCGAGGCGGCGTCGAGCTTCGGCAACGATCGCGTGTTGATCGAGAAGTATCTGCTGCGTCCCCGTCACGTCGAAGTGCAGGTTTTCGCGGACAAGCACGGCAACGCGGTCTATCTCTTCGATCGCGATTGCTCCGTGCAGCGGCGCCATCAGAAAGTATTGGAAGAAGCGCCCGCGCCCGGCCTCAACGACGAAACCCGTCGCGCGATGGGCGAGGCTGCGGTCGCGGCGGCGCGCGCCGTGAATTACGTCGGCGCGGGCACGGTCGAATTCATCCTGACGCAGGACGGCCAGTTCTACTTCATGGAGATGAACACGCGCCTGCAGGTCGAGCATCCGGTGACAGAGATGGTCACGGGCCTCGATCTCGTCGAGTGGCAACTGCGCGTGGCGGCGGGCGAGCCGCTGCCGTTGAAGCAAAACGAGCTAAAGGTGCATGGCCACGCGATCGAGGCGCGCATCTACGCGGAGAATCCGTCGCGCGGCTTTCTGCCGTCGACGGGCACGCTCAAGCACGTGCGCATGCCGCACGCGGTTGAGTTTTCGATCGATGGCGACGTGCGCGTCGATAGCGGCGTGCGTCAGGGCGATGCCATCACGCCGTTCTACGATCCGATGATCGCGAAGCTGATCGTGCATGGGCGCGACCGTCGCGACGCGCTCGCCCGCATGGCGCGCGCGCTGGCGGAATGCGAGATCGTCGGCTTGTCGACGAACGTCGAGTTCCTGCAGCGCATCGTGAAGAGCGAGCCGTTCGCGTCGGCTGATCTCGATACGGGCCTGATCGAGCGTCATCACGATGCGCTCTTCGCGCCGACGCACGTCTCGCGCAAGAAGGGGCTCGCGCTCGCATGCGCCGCGCTGCTCACGCGCGAGGGCGGCGAGGCGCACGGACATTCGCCGTGGGATGCGCTGTCGCACTGGCGCATGGCGGGCGGCTACAGCCAGGATTTGAACTGGCGCGCGCTCGATACCGACGAAACGCTCAAGGTCGTGTTCACGAAGAACGGCGAGAAGCGCCTGCGTCTCGACGATGCCAGCGCGCGCTTCGACTGGTCGCATAGCGGCGAGACATCGTTCGCGGTGCAACTCGACGATGCGCTGATCAAAGGCCACGTATTCACCGACGGCGACGTCTTCCACGTCTTCCACGAAGGCGCGGCGTTCCAGTTCGAATGGCAGAACCTGATGGCGCACGCGGGCGATGCCGAGCACGAAGGCCGTCTCACCGCGCCGATGCCCGGCAAGGTGATCGCGGTGCTCGTGGAAACGGGCGCATCCGTGACGAAGGGCGCGCCGCTGATGGTGATGGAAGCGATGAAGATGGAGCACACGATCGTGGCTCCGGCGACGGGCAAGATCGGCGAGATTCTGTTCGAGGTCGGCGATCAGGTCGCCGACGGCTCGCAATTGCTCGTGCTGGAAGTCGAGCAGGCCGCTAGCGCTTGACCTTGGCGGGCGCGCCGAGCAGCGTCTCTTCGCTCTCGGCGCGCACGAGAATTTCCACGCGGCGATTCAGTGCGCGCCCTTCACGGGTGTCGTTCGTCGCGATGGGCCGCAGATACGCCATGCCCTTCGTCGTGATGCGTTCGGCGGGCACGCCGCGCGCGATCAACGCCTGCGCGACGGCATCGGCGCGCGCCGCCGACAGTGCGCGGTTATAGGCGAGCGAGCCTTCGTTGTCGGTATGGCCTTCGATCAGCACGGGCCGCATGCTGCGCTTCAACACTTGCGCCGCGCGATCGAGCATCGGCGAATCGCTGCGGCGAAGCGTCGATTCATCGGTATCGAAGAGCGGCGTGTTCGGCAAGCGCATCTCCACGCCTCCCTTGACCGGCAACATCGTGATGCCGTATTGCGCGTTCAACCGGTCTTCCTTCGACCGATTGAGCCCGCTTGAACATCCGGCGAGCAGCGCGAGCGACACACATGCGCCCACCGTTGCGCGCGAAGCCATTGCCTTCATTGCATAGTCCTGCATCGAAATCGAGTCTCGATTATAGGGAGCGCGAAAGGTGCCTTCTGTAAATAACGTTGCCTGACTGCGCGCATCGAGTGGAATGATTCGTGCGTGATTACAATGCTGGCGAGCTTTCATGTTTCGCCGGTCATCGATCTCACGAACAGAGCCTCATCATCCATGCCGATCCAGCCGCGCAACGACCCGACCCCGGACTCATCCGAGCGCACGCGAAAGATGCAGCGCACCGCTTCCGCCGCGCTCTATGCCGTGCTCGTTCTGGTCGCGCTCTATACGGCGCGTACCTTCATTCCGGCGGTCGTCTGGGCGAGCGTGATCGCGATTGCGCTGTGGCCGGCTTTCGGCTGGCTCGAACGCCGGCCCATGTTCAGACGGCATCACAACGTGCTTGCTGTCGGGCTGACCGCGGCCATCGGCCTGCTTTTCGTCGTGCCGTTTTTCATCGTCGCGGCGCAGACGGTGAGCGAAGCGCGCGACATGCTCCACTGGTTCCACGAAGTGCTGCGCACCGGCCTTCCGATGCCCGCGTTCATCGAGCATCTGCCGATGGGTTCGCAACAAGTCGCGCGCTGGTGGCAGCAGAATCTCGCGACGCCGCTCGAAGCATCGCCCGCAGTGAAGAACCTGCATAGCGCGACGGTCGTCGCGATGACGCGGCACTTCGGCGGGCGCGTCGTGCATGGTTTCGTCATCTTCGGCTTCATGCTGATGACGCTCTTCTTCGTGTTTCTCGCGGGTTCGAAGCTCGGCGAGCAACTGCTCGCGGGTTCGCGCCGCGCGTTCGGCCCGGATGGCGCCGCGATCGTTCGCCGGATGGCCGAATCGGTGCGCAGCACGGTCGTGGGGCTCGTGGTCGTCGGCTTGGGGGAGGGCGCGCTGCTCGGCGTCGCCTATGCGGTGACGGGCGTGCCCCATGCGACACTGCTGGGCATGCTGACGGCCGTCGCGGCGATGCTGCCGTTCTGCGCGCCGATCGTCTTTCTCGGCTCGGCGCTATGGCTGCTCGCGCAAGGCTCGACCATCGCGGCGGCGTGCGTCGCCGTGTTCGGGCTGATCGTGGTGTTCGTGGCGGAGCACTTCGTGCGGCCGGTGCTGATCGGCGGATCGGCGCGGCTGCCGTTTCTGCTCGTGCTGTTCGGCATTCTCGGCGGCGCGGAGACGTTCGGGCTGATCGGCCTTTTCATCGGCCCGGCGCTGATGACGATTCTCGTCGTGCTGTGGACGGATTACGTCGACAACCGCAGTTAGCGCTTCAGCGCTTACTGCGGTGTCGCGAGGCAGCGCGACTGCATCCGTTCACCCGCGTTCCTGGACGCACACCCACGGCGACAGCACCACCGCCCACAATTGCGGATCGCGCGCGGCGACATCGGCGGCGGTCTCGGCCTGCATGCGTTCGACGAGTCCCGCCGAAAGCCATTGCGTGACCTGCTGCTTGTCGTCGTTGGCGATGGCTTCCGCGACGCTTACGAGATCGAGATCGCCCTTCACCCAGATGAGCTTGCCTTGCGCGAAAAAGCGCTCCAGCTCGGACCAGCCGATCTGGGCGGTTTCGGCGAGAAGCTTGACGTAGAGCGGGCTGGGCGTGGGAGCGTCGGACATGGAAAGAGTGCGGAGAAAAACGAAAGGCGTCCGACACTATAGCGCAGTGCCGGACGCCCTCGTTTCGAACGACTGCTGCGAGAAACTTTACAGATCGAAGAAAACCGTCTCGTTCGGGCCGCGCAGATGGATGTCGAAGCGATAGATCGTGCCCGACGAACCCGGCTTGGCCGACGCGCCCGCTTCGCGCTTCGCGACAAGCGTATGACGGCGCTCCGCCGGCACGCTCTGCAGCACGGGGTCCTTCGCGTTGGCTTCGGTTTCGTCCTCGAAGTAGATGCGCGTGTAGGTGTGCAGCAGCATGCCGCGCATCAGCACGATGACATCGAGGTGCGGCGCGGAATCGTCGGCGGTTGCGCCCGGCTTCACCGTATCGAAGATGAAGCGCAGCTTCGGATCCGTGCCCGTGCCGCAGCGCGCGAAACCGCGAAAGCCCGACTCCCGCGCTTCCTGCGCGCTCTGCACGTAGCGGCCGTTCGCATCGGCCTGGGCGATTTCGATCAGCGCGTCGTTGACGGGCTTGCCTTCCGCGTCGAACACGTTGCCGACGACGGCGATATGCTCGCCCGGCACTTCACGATCCGCCGCCGATGCGGTGAAGAGGCTCTTCAGATCGAAGTTGTACTGCTCGGGAACGAGGCCGTAAGCGAAGTACGGTCCGACGGTCTGCGAAGGGGTCTGTTTCAGCGTGGTCATGTTCGGTTACTCCGTCGGCGTTTGGTCCGGGCCGCGCAGCACGATGTCGAATTCGTAGCCGAGCGCGTAGTTTTCCTGCGTCGTGTCGATCGAAAAGGCCGAAACCAGACGCTTGCGAGCGTGCTCGGGAATGCCTTGGTAGATCGGATCGAGATCGAGCAGCGGATCGCCGGGGAAATACATCTGCGTGACGAGGCGCGAGCCGAAATATTCGCCGAAGAGCGAGAAGTGGATGTGCTGCGGACGCCACGCGTTCGGGTGGTTGCCCCACGGATACGCGCCCGGCTTGATCGTCATGAAGCGATAGCGGCCTTCGTCGTCGGTCAGGCAGCGGCCCGCGCCGAGGAAGTTCGGATCGAGCGGCGCATCGTGCTGGTCCGCCTTGTGCACGTAGCGGCCGGCGGCGTTCGCCTGCCACACTTCCACGAGCGTGTTGCGCACCGGACGGCCGCCTTCGTCGAGCACACGGCCCGTCACGATGATCCGCTCGCCGAGCGGTTCGCCGTTTTTCGCGGCGTTACGGGTGAGGTCGTTGTCGAGCACGCCCAAGTCTTCAGCACCGTAGACCGGCACGCGGCGGTTGCGCAGATTTTCCTTCAGCGGAATGAGCGGCAAACCGGGGCTGCGCAGGACCGACGACCGGTAACCCGGCGACAGATACGCGGGATGGGATTCCCAGTCACGCGGTGTGAGGATGGGGGAGGTCATGTCGACTGTCTCCTGTATTTGTGGAAGTTGAATAGGATGTTTCTGACGGCTACTTTATAGAACGACACAAGTTATGGAAAATGATGTTTCGTGCCATCTTGCATAACGGATCGTCATGGATACCGATTTCACCAACACCCGCGTCAAGTTCCGGCATCTCCAGTGTTTTCTGGCCGTCACGCAACTCGGCAGCGTGCAGCGCGCCGCCGATAGTCTGTCGATCACGCAGCCCGCCGTTTCCAAAACGATCGGCGAGCTCGAATCCATTCTAGGCGTGCGGCTGTTCGAGCGTGGGCGGCGCGGCGCGGTGCCTACGCGCGAGGGCCGGCTCTTCGCGCCGCACGCGAGCGCGTGCGTGGCGTCGCTGCGCGAGGGCGTCGACATGCTTCTGCGGGAACGTGGCGACGTGCCGGGATCCATTTCGATAGGCGTTCTGCCGACGGTCGCGCCGGTGCTGCTTTCGCCCGCGCTGACATCGTTCCGGCAGCAGTGGCCGGCGGTGTCGCTGTCCGTCTGGACCGATTCCAACGCGCTCTTGCTGGAAAAGCTGAAGGCGGGCGACGTCGATCTCGTCGTCGGACGCTTGTCCGAGCCGGAAGCGATGCACGGGCTGTCCTTCGAGCAGATTTATCGCGAGCCGCTCGCGGTGGTCGTGCGCCGCGAGCATCCGCTGACGCTCGAAACGCCGCTCACGCCCGCGCTGCTCGCGCGCTTCGTGATCGTCGTGCCGCCTTTCGGCACGCTGATCCGTCAATCGGCGGAAAGCGTGCTGACCGCGTTCGGCGCGCACGCGCTGACGGCGCTCGTCGAAACGTTGTCGGTGTCGCTTGGGCGCGCGCTCGCGATGAACAACGACGCCGTGTGGTTCGTGCCGGCCGGCGCGGTCGAGCAGGACATCGGCCTCGGACTGCTCGCCGCGCTGCCGATGCCCTTCGCGGGCACCGACGAGCCCATCGGCCTGATCCGCCGCAACGACGCCGCGCGCACGCCGGTGGAAGAAGCGCTCGTCGACGCACTGCGCGACGCCGGCCGCTCGCGCGCCGGGAGCAAATGACCGCCGACGCCGGGCGGCGCGCAAGTTGCTGAAGCAGCATTTACCGCGCAGATTTGGCGCGAAAGAAATACTATGACAAAAAGCTGCAGATAAGCGGTGACGGCAACCATCGGCCTTGGCGGCAGTCACTACCGATGTTGCCGGCAGCCTTTGTCCTGCACCTCCCGCCGCACAAACGCGCCGCACTCGAACAAGTTCGCAAGATGAAGACTGTACTGCTCGTCGACGACGACCCCGCCACCATCGAAGCCTGGACCATCTCTATGCAAGGCGAGGATTGCAATGTCTTATGCGCGTTCGACGGCAACAAGGCGTTGTCGATACTCGGCGAACAGAGCGTGGACATCGTCGTATCGGACTGGATGATGCCGGGCTTGGGCGGCGCGCTGCTCTGCCAGACGATGAAGAACGACGCGTCGCTCGCGCACATTCCTTTCCTGATGATTTCGGGGCATCCGAACCCGCCGGCGTTCGTCAGCTACGACGGCTATTTGCGCAAGCCCGTCGACGTGGGGACGCTGATCGCCGCGGTGAACCGCTTGTGCGCCGCAAAGAAACGTCCGCCGTATTGAGCGCCGTCTAGCGCAACACGGCGAGCGCATCGTCCATTTGCGACTGCGCGAGGCGGTTCAATTCCTGCGGAATCTGGCAGTCGAGCGGCAGGCAGGGCGTGACGATCACGCGGATATGCCCGCCGCGATCCGGCCACCCTTTCGCCGGCCAGACCTTGCCCGCGTCGTGGACGACAGGTACGACCGGCACCTTCGTCGCGCACGCGAGACGCACGCCGCCCGACGCCAGCTTGAGCGGCGCATCGTGCGCGACGCGCGTGCCTTCCGGAAAGATCACGACGGAATCGCCCTTTTTCAGCCGCGCGGCGCATTCGCGCGTCACGGCCGTATGCGCCTGACGGATCGAGCCGCGGTCGAGGCTCACCATGTCGAGCCCGCGCAGCACCCAGCCGAAAAACGGAATGTTCATGAGTTCGTGCTTGAACACGAAGCTGATGCGTCGCGGAAAGAGCGCCATGAACGAAAGCGTTTCCCACGTCGATTCGTGACGCGACAGGATGATGCACGGCCCGTCGGGCAGATGCTCCAGACCTTCGATCGAGCACGTCACGCCGGTGATGACGCGCATCATCACGACCATCGCGCGGCACCAGAGCTTCGCGAGCCGGTAACGTCCGTTGCGGCCGACGAACGGAAAGAGCGGCAGGATCAGAATCGACCAGACGATGCCGCTGCCCAGCAGATAGGTTGCAAAGAGCCACTTGACGAGGGTGCGTCGCATCGGGATTCGTGAATGACTGTGGGATGAACGGCGGGAATCCGCAAGCATAGCGTATCGGGTGAAACGCCCCGGATCGGCGTTTCGCGTCATGCGGCGTCATCGAAGCGATGCAACAATGGACCCCGACAAAACACACAGCAAGGAAACAGCGCAATGGAAAATCAGACGCCGGTGCAGTTCGACGAAGGCATGCTCGACGTGGGCGACGGTCATTCGATCTACTGGCGCGCGCAGGGCCCGCGCGACGCGCCGGTGATGCTCGTCGTGCACGGCGGCCCCGGCGGCGCGATGAACGTCAAATGGGCCGAGGTGCTGGAGCAGGACAAATGGCGCGTCGTGTTCTTCGATCAGCGCGGCTGCGGCAAGTCCACGCCGTTCGGCAAGCTGGAAGCGAACGGCATCGATGCGCTCGTCGGCGATATGGAAAAGCTGCGCGTCGCGTTACAGATCGAGCAATGGGCGATTTTCGGCGGCTCGTGGGGCACGACGCTCGGGCTCGCGTATGGCGTCGCGCATCCCGAGCGCTGCACGGGCTTTCTGCTGCGCGGCATCTTTCTCGCGCGGCGCGAGGACATCGACTGGTTTCTATGGGACGTGCGGCGCGTGTTTCCGGAAGCGCATCGCGCGTTCCTCGATGCCATCGAGGCGGCGTGCGGCCAGCGTCCCGCGAACGGGCAGGACATTTTGCGGATGACCGAAGCGCCGCTCGCGCGCTTCGACGAAGCCGGCACGCGGCTCGCGCGCGCGTGGACGCAGTACGAGACGACGCTTTCCGTCGTCAACAAGCCCGAGAAGGAACCGGCCGAGGAAGAGAAACGTCCGAGCGCGGAAGCGAACGCGGCGGCGATCTCGATGGCGTTGCTCGAACGGCACTACATGGCGAACGAGCTGCCGCCGATCCCGCTCTTGCCGCTCATCGCGCGAATTGCGCATCTGCCTTGCCGGATCGTGCATGGCCGCTTCGACATGGTGTGTCCGGCCGATCAGGCGCTCGACCTCGCGGCTCACTGGCCGGGCGCGGAACTGACCGTCGTGAATGCGGCGGGACACTGGACTTTCGAGCCCGGCAATGTCGCGGCGCTGCGCGCGGGCGCGGCGGCGCTGGCCGATGCGATCGCGCAGACGAAGCGCGCGACCGCCTGAGACGCTGAAGAGTCAGAGAATCGCGGGCGCCGCTTCGCTCAGGCGACGCCAGTCGAGATCGACGCCGATCACGACCGGTTTGGCGTTGCGCTGCGTCGCGATCGTCAGCGTCACACATAGCGACGTGCCCGTCACCGAGAGATACGGCGTGCTCGCGACGACCTGCTGCGGCTTCGCGTGCGCATCGACGAAATACGGACGATTGTCCCAGCGGCCCGTCGACGGATCGGCGATCGGCGCGAACCGCGCGGTCGGCGATCTCGCGGCCGCGCCCGCCAGGCCGGGCATGAACTCGCGGCCGCCCTGATCGAGGAAAAAGCAACTCAGCGTGCACGGCTGCGCGAGCAGGTCGGCGCAAGAGGCTTCGGCCGTCGCGCCCGACGCGAAACGCCGCGCCGCCTGCGTGAGTCCCGCGCGATAGGGCAGCAGAAGCAGATCGCCCGCGAGGCGCTCGGTGCGGCGCATCTGCGCGAGCGTGTCGAACACGTCTTCGAAAAGCGGCGTGACCGCGCCGCGCTCGGCGAGCCGCACCGACGGCATGCCGAGCAGATAGCCCTGGACGAAATCGACGTTCGAGCGCGCCGCCAGCATCAGATCCTTGTGCGTCTCGATGCCTTCGGCGACCACGAACATGCCCGACTCGTGCAGCAGATCGACGAGCTTCGGCAGCAACGCGTCGCGCATGTGAGCGCTTTTCGCCCGCACGAGACTGCGATCGAGCTTGACGATGTCCGGCCGCAGCGTCAGCAGCCGGTCGATGTTGGAATGCCCCGCACCGAAATCGTCGACCGCGACGAGAAAGCCTTGCGCGCGAAAGGAACGCGTCGCGCGCGCGATTTCCGCGACGTCCGTGCCGCCGGATTCGAGCACTTCGATCACCAGTTGCTCGGGCGCGAGACCGGATGCGCGCGTGGCCGCCGCGAGCCGCGCGGCATAGCCGGGATCGGTGAAGGTCGCCGGATTGATGTTGACGAAGAGCCAGTGCGCGGCGGGCAGCATCGGCGCCGCGTTGCGCAGATGCGTGAGATGGCTCATGCGGTCGAGCTCGGTCAGCTTGCCCGCGACGATCGCGCGCGCGAAGAGATCGAACGGTCCGACTAGCGCGCGGTCTTCGGCTTCGCCGCGCAACAGCGCCTCGTAGCCCACCTCGCGCTGGTGCGGCAGGCTGTAGATCGGTTGCAGATGCGTGCGCAGCGTGATGCCGTCGACGATCTCCGTATGTCCGGTCAGCACGTTCAGGGACGCTGTCGCGGCGGCCGCACGGCGGTGCCCGGAGACGGCATGCGGGAAGCGAGCGCCGGCGGACGAACGCACAAAGGAGCAGTCAGGTCGATGAACGGCACGGCAGTCACGCGTTTCGGTGGGGATGAGCGCAATATCGGCTGGTCGCGTGCAAACTTGAGCGCGATCCGTCCATGCGTCGGGCGGGCTTTGTCGTCTCCGGTTTGCCGCCGACGCCCGCGCGACCTATCTTTGTTGGTGCGATGCTACGATCCGCGTGCAACTTAAGCCGGGCCGTGCCCGTCGAAAGTCGCAACGAACCCCTTGAGAGAGATAGATGGCGCAACAGAAAACCAACCCCAAACTCGAGCAGGCGCTGACGCGCGGCGATCTCGCGATCCGCCAGGCCAACTCGGGCCGCGCCACCGCGGTGCTGCGCGCGCTCGGCAAGATGATCGTCGAGGCGTCGGCGACGATCGGCGTCGAGGCGCACGTCGTCATCCACGACGGCGACAAGATCTACGATCCGGCCGACGGCGTCTGGCCGCAGCAATTGCTCGTGTCGCTCGACGGTCCGGTCGAGGATAACGATCCGGACGAAATCCGCACCATCACGCTGCTCGCCGACACGCCCGCGACGATTTTCCGCTGCGAGTGGCAACGCGCCGACGGCAATATCGGGCGGCAGGAAGGCCGTCCGCTCGCGATGGTCGCGTTCATTACCGACGTGGATATCCCCTGGCTAGACGAAGAGGACTGATTTTTTAATTCGCTTCAGCGCGTTACATACTGCCGACACGATTATGTCGTGATAGAGCGGGCGTCCTTTCGGAAGGACGCCCGCTTTTTTTCGTCCTCCCCGATCGCCTTTCGGCAATCCCAAACTTTGCATTCTTTTGGTTTCGCAGAATCTGCGAAGAAAAATGTAAGCAAACGTTACCGAACCCCTTTTATTAAATGTTTTCCAGCGTTTACGCGATGCTCCGCGACTGTTCGCCGAACGCTATTCTCCTGAATGCCTCTCGCGTCGGCCGGTGGCTGCTTACCCTCGTTCTTTCACCCTCATCGGGCGCGCATATACCTTCCTGGCATATGCATATTTCGGTTTGCGGCTGCGGCCGACGATTGGCTTTTTCGCCGATTAGAGGCTTTCTTCCACTGAATTAGCCCAAAAGTTGCTGAGAAACAGCGGCAAGCGCGCACCCCCTTTTTCGACTTCGTGAGAGGCTCGACCCGCCCGTGTAAGGAACCCTCCAATAAACGTCCTCAACACGCGGCACCTTTCCAATCGCCAAGAAAAAATGGGGTTTACAAATGGAACGTCTGAACCTTGCCAACAATGCCGCCGCTAACCAGACCGAATCGGCGGTACGCCCGACTCTCACGGTCGTCCCCGCGCTTCAGAAAACGGAGCGCATGCCGTTTACTATCCGTATCGTCGAAGACGATGGCGGACTTCAGAAAGCCGTGAGCATCAGACGTTCGGCCTACGGGCGGCATCTGCCCGAATTCGCCGAAAAGATGACGATCGAGCCGTCGGACCGCGATCGCGGCACGGCGGTGCTTCTCGCGGAATCGAAACTCGACGGCGCACCGCTCGGGACGATGCGTATTCAGACCAATGCGTACGGCCCGCTCGCCGTCGAGCAGTCGGTGCGTCTGCCGGATCATCTGGCGACGAGCCGCCTCGCGGAAGCGACGCGTCTCGGCGTCGCGGGCGGCATGGTGGGGCGGGTGGTGAAAGTGGCGCTGTGCAAGGCGCTCTGGATGTTCTGCGAACTGCACGGGATCGACTACATGGTGATCACGGCGCGCACGCCGCTGGATCGGGAGTATGAGGCGATGCTCTTCAAGGATGTTTTCGGCGTCAACGAATTCCTGCCGATGTCGCATGTCGGCGGGCTGCCGCATCGCGTGCTCGCGAAGGACGTCGCAGCGGCGCGCCAGCGCTGGGAAGAAGCCCGTCATCCGCTCTTCAATTACATGGTGAACACGCATCACCCGGACATCGATTTGCATTCTGTAGATTTATCTTTTGACTGGGAACCGGTACGATGCCCAGACGCTCCGTTGATGGCTTACGGCAGGTAAAAGAAACGGACGATCGTATTTAGGACGGTAATAGCGAATAACCGGACCAAGAGCGGTCCGGTTGGCCAAAAGCGGCGGCGCGCGGGGCTTCGGCCTCCGCCGCTGTCTGCGCCGGCGCATTTCGCGCTGGGCGCAAACGGGGGTTTTTCCAAGAATGGCGTCGGTTATTCCAGCTTCCTTATCGAGATTCAGACGCACGGGCTCGTGGATCGACGACGCGCTGTACGCGGTCGCCGTTTACGCTGTGCCTTTTCTGATTTTGCTCGGTACGATCGCCACGCTCTATTTCCTTCCGCGTCAATACGAAACGCGCGGCGCGGTTCCGCTCCAACTGCGCGTCGTCGCCGATAAAGCCGCGATCATGAATCCCGGCGACGCGCTCGTGGCGCTTCGAGGCGTCACGCCGGTATCGCGCTACAGCACGCGTCTTTCGGAAAAGCCGGTCTGGTTCAGTTTCACCACGCCAAGCATGAGCGCGCATTCATCGACGGTCGTCGAATTGCCGTCGCGTCACGCGCAAACGCTTGCCTGCTGGAACGCGGACACGCTTGCGCCGCTCGGCGAGGCGAGCCGCGAATCCGTCAGCGGCCAGATGCGCGCGGTTAAAGCCGGTTTCTCGATTCACGTCGGGCGATTGAAAGAACCGGAAAACATTCTCTGCCGGGGCACATTTTCCGGACCCGCGCAAATCAACGCATTTACATGGGAATGGCAAGGCCTCCGTAATTCGGCGCTCGATTTTCAGGAAAGCTCCGGATTGATCGCCGGCGGTTTGCTGACGCTCGCGGTATTCGTCTTCGTGACGGCGCTCATCAATCACGAATGGACCTATGTGATTTTCGCGGTATGGCTCGTCGGCAATCTGCGCCTCTGCGCAAATGCGATGGGCTGGGACATGCAATGGCTCGGCCGCGTATTGCCGACCGAATACATTCAGCCATTGCGGCAAATCACCTTCGCGGCCTATTACCTGTTGACGGCCGCGCTCTTTCAACAGCTTTTCCGGCGCGAGTTGCGCGTGGTCGGTTATCGCTGGCTGCTGCGCGTCATTCAGTACGTCGGCATTGTGCTGCTCGCCGCCGCGATCGCGTTGCCGTATGAGCTTTTCATTCCGACGCTCTGGGTCATCGCGGGTTTCGGCATTTGCGTGCTGTTGTTCTTCCTCGCGCGGCTCGTGTGGATGGCGCGTTCGCGCACCGTGCTGTGGTATGTCGCGTCGCTCGCGATCGTGCTTTTCTCCACGTTCTCCGAAGTGCTCGGCGCGGCCTTCGGGCTGAAGGTGCTCGTCGGCGGCGTCAATACGGTGATGGCCGCGCTGTCGTCGAGCATGATGGCGGCGTTCGCGATCGCCGAGCAGATGCGCGCGGAACGCGATTTCCGCCGCCAGGCGCAGATGGAACTGCGCAACACCTACGAAGTCACGCCGATCGGCCTCTTCACGCTCGATTCCGACGGTCACTTCGTGCGCGCCAATCCGGCGTTGCGCGCGATGCTCGATCTGCAAAAGGCCGACTACAAGGTGCGGCACTGGAACGACTACTTCGAAGCCGGCGCGTGGGGCGCGCTGCAGGCGCTCGCGTCGAAGGGCAGCGACGGCGAACTCGAAATGGGCGGCTCGCCCGAACGCGGCACCGCCGAGCGCCGCTATCTGTTGAAGGCAATCCGCTCGAACGGCTGGATCGAAGGCTCGCTGCAGGACACGACCGAACGGTCGAAGGCCGTCGAGCGCCTGCGCTTTCTCGCCGAGCACGATTCTCTGACGGGCTCGCTCAACCGGCGCGGCGTCGAGAAGGCGATTGCCGCGCAAAGCGAAGAGACGCTGCCGTGGGCGCTGGCCTATGTCGATCTCGACCGCTTCAAGCTCGTCAATGATCTCTTCGGCCATCGCAGCGGCGACGAAGTGCTGCGCCAGGTCGCGGCCCGCACGCGCGCGCACTTCGCGCGCAGTTATCCGGTCGGACGCATCGGCGGCGACGAATTCGTCTGCGTGATGCACGACACGTCGATCGAAGACGCCATCGCGCAATGCCGCGAACTCATCTCCATTTTGTCGGATGCGCCGTATCAGGTCGGCAATCGCGCGTTTCAGGTGAAGGCGTCGATCGGTCTCGTCGAATGCTCGCAGGGCGTGCGCGTGCAGGACGCGCTCTCACACGCGGATCGCGCGTGCCGGGAAGCGAAAAAGGTCGCGCACACGCATCTCGTCACGTACCGCAAGGGCGCGGCGGCGTTCGAGGAGCGCGCGGAGGAACTGAAGCTCGTCGAGACGCTCGGGCGCAATCGCCTGCCGCCGGGACTTTTCCTCGTGATGCAGCCGATCATGTCGCTCACCAAGCCGACCGAATCGCTCAACTTCGAAGTGCTGCTGCGCATGCGCGCGCCCGATGGCGCAACGCTGCCTGCAGGCAAGGTGATCGTCGCGGCGGAGGAATCGGGCAACATTGCGGCGATCGATCGCTGGGTCATCTCGACGCTGCTGGACTGGATCGAAGCGCATCGGCATCAGCTCGGCAACACGCAGTTCATTTGCGTGAATCTTTCAGGCGGTTCGCTGAACGACGAGCAGTTCATGGAGGATATCTTCGCGCTCTTCGCGCGGCATCAGTCGATCGTGCATTACCTGTGCCTCGAAATCACGGAAAGCGTTGCGCTGCACGATCTGGAGAACACGCAGCGTTTCATCGCGCGCGTGCACGACATGGGCGGCAAGATCGCGCTCGACGACTTCGGCGCCGGCTACACGTCGTTCAAATATCTGAAGGCGCTATCCGCCGATGCGCTCAAGATCGACGGCGAATTCGTGCGCTCGATGTGCGCGCATCCGGCCGATATCGCCATCGTCGAGGCGATCGTCGCGCTGGCGCGCAATCTCGGCATGCGCAGCGTCGCGGAGTGGGTCGAGGACATCGATACCTTGCGCGCGCTGCAGGAGATCGGCGTGGACTATGTGCAGGGTTTCCTCGTCGCGCGGCCGCAGGACAGCTCGGCGATTCTCGCGGCGAGCTCGGCTGCGAGCTTCGTCAAGGATCCGGAAGTCATCGGTTTCGTCGAAAGCCTGTCGGAGCCGGTGCAGGCGACCGTCTTCGACTACGAATGGCACGCGCGCGCCTCGGGCACGCACTGAGCGGCGCGCGTCAAGCCGTCTTCATCTCGTTCAAAATCTTCGCCGCCGCGATGGGAATGCGCGTGTCTTCCCATTGCGCGAGCCATTGAATCTCCTTGCGCGTGAAATAGCCGGGATGGTTGCGCAGCGCGAACTGCAAAGAATCGACGATGTGATCGCGAATGATTTGCGGCGCGTTTTCGTCGTTGACGATCGCGTGAAGGGCTTCCAGGGTGCTCATGTTTTCGATAAGACGAGGTTGATCGGCGATGACGCTCTCCCGAACATAACCGACTAAAAATCCGGAAAAAATTCGGCGCGGATGTTTAAATAAAAGGACTCGAATTAATCCAGCGGGGACAAACACATGAATCGCTCACGGCGCGCACGCTCGCGCCACGAGGCACGCGCCGATGTCTGAGCGGCCCGCGCACAAAGCTTCGATGCACTCCATCGGCTCGAATCAACTGGGCGTGCGCCAGTTCAACGAGCGCATCGTCTTGCAGGCAATCCGCCTGCATGGCGCGCTGCCGAAGGCCGATGTCGCGCGCATGACGCGCCTGTCGATGCAGACGGTGTCGCTGATCGTCGATCATCTGATCGAAGACGGCCTGCTCGCTAAAGAGCCGCGTTCGCGCGTGCGCGGGCGCATCGGGCAACCGTCGGTGCCGATTTCGCTGCGCGCGGACGGCGCGTTTTCCATCGGCGTGAAAGTGGGGCGGCGCAGCCTCGACGTGCTGTCGATGGACTTCGCCGGCAACGTGCGCACGCGCGAAACGCTGGAGTATCCCTATCCGGATCCGCATACGCTGTTTCCCGCGCTGGAAGAGCGACTCGCGCGCGTCACCGCCGCGCTCGGCGACGACGCGCGCAAGATCGCGGGCATCGGTGTCGCGGCGCCGTTGTGGATCGGCGGCTGGCGCGATTTCTTCGACACGCCGCCCGACGCGCTCGCGGCGTGGGACGACATCGACATCCGCGCGCGCATCGAAGCGATGACCGCGCTGCCGGTCGAATTCGCGAAGGACACGACCGCTGCGTGCGCCGCCGAACTCGTGATGGGCCAGGGGCGCGGGCTGCGCGATTTCCTGTATGTGTTCATCGGGACGTTCATCGGCGGCGGGCTTGTCATCGATGGCCGATTGCACGCGGGACCGGGCGGGAATGCGGGCGCGATTGGATCGCTGCCGCTCGTCGGCGGAGGCGGAGGGAAAGGCAAGCGCGCCGGGCAGTTGCTCAACACGGCGTCGGTGTACGTGCTGGAAAAGGCGCTCGCCGCGGCGGGCGCGCCGGCCGCCGCGGCGCACGATGAGCGCGCGTGGTCGCCGGAGTGGCGCGCGCTGTCGGAAGCGTGGATGCGCGAGACGTGTCCCGCGATCGCGACGGGCATCGCGTCGTCGGCTGCATTGCTCGATCTCGAAGCCGTGGTGATCGACGGTGAAATCGACCGGAATCTGCTGCGCGAAGTCATTGGCCGCACCGATGCGGCGCTCGGCAACTTCGACTGGCAAGGCATGACGCGGCCGCGTCTCGTCGAAGGGCAGATCGGCCCCGACGCCCGCGCGATGGGCGGCGCGATCCTGCCGCTTTACGCGCACTTCGCGCCGAAGCACGAGCTCTTTCTGAAGCCGCTCGACGTCTGAATCATTCGAGCGAAAGGCGCGCCGCGAATGCGAGCAGCGCCGCGGAGAACGTCCAGCGCTGCACCGTCTGCGCTTTCGGATGACGGCGCAGCCAGCCGGAAATACGCACCGCGCCCGCCGCGAGCGTCAGGTCGAACGCGACGCCGACAACGACCAGCACGACGCCCAATTCCACCACTTGCGACCAGACCGGCCCCGTCTCCGGCCGCACGAATTGCGGCAGCAGCACGGAGCAGAACAGCAGCGCCTTCGGATTGAGGATGCTGCTCAGAATGCCTTTCGCGTAGGCAGAGCGCAGCGTGGATGCAGTGTGTCCGGATGCGGCTTCGAGTCCGAAAGCGGGCGAGCGGAAGATCTGGATCGCCACGTACGAGAGATATAGGCCACCCGCGATACGCACGCCGTCGTAAAGCCACGGCGCGCTGCGCAAAAGCGCTGCAACGCCGAGCGCCGACAGCGTGACGTGCGTCGCGCGTGCCGTGGCGAGACCGGCGGCGACGGCGAGTCCGCGGCGGAATCCGCGCGTGCCGCTCGTCTGCAGCACGAGCGCCATGTCCGGTCCGGGCAGCGCGTAGACGACCGCGAGCGCGCCGATGAAAACCCAAAGCAAGTGTGCCGAAACCATGATGCGCTCCTGTTCAGAAGGCTTTATCGTGCCACTTCGGAAAGAGCGATTTATGGTCTTTTGAGGCGATTTTGCGAGTCGGGTTGCAGCTTTCCTCTAAGATCAGAAGAGTTTAAAGGGGATGGCACCATGACCGAAATCGACCGCATCGATCGCGCGATGCTTGCTGCGCTCCAACACGACGGCCGCATGCCCGTCGCGAAACTGGCCGAGCGCGTCGGCCTGAGCGAAACGCCGTGCGCGCGCCGTCTCAGGCGTCTCGAAAGCGAGGGATTCATCGACGGCTATCGCGCCGTGCTGTCGCGCAAGGCGCTGGAACTGGGCGTCGTCGCGTTCGCGCAGGTGCGCTTCAGCGTGCACGACCGCGCGCTCTCGGATCGCTTCGAGCGCGAAATTCAGGGCATTGCCCGCATCGTGTCGTGCCACAACATTTCGGGGACGGCGGATTATCTGCTTCAGATCATCGCGCGCGATCTCGACGAATACGGCATCTTCATGCGCGACGTGCTGCGGACTTTGCCGGGCGTCACCGCCGTGGAATCGA
The DNA here is from genome assembly GCF_023631165.1 of Caballeronia sp. AZ1_KS37. Taxonomy (NCBI): domain Bacteria; kingdom Pseudomonadati; phylum Pseudomonadota; class Betaproteobacteria; order Burkholderiales; family Burkholderiaceae; genus Caballeronia; species Caballeronia sp. AZ1_KS37. The sequence continues at coordinate 77,316 of NZ_JALQDP010000029.1, forward strand.
TGCTCTCGCTGCGTGAAGTCAAACGCGACAGCGGGCTTCCCCTGCCGTGAAGATTGTCTAGACAAGGAGCGACATCGCTCGAATGGGAAGCCTCGGGATTCCCCTAATACAACGTAAGTTGTATATACAAGAAGATGAAGTGAACTCGACGCGGGTTGTCGTTCGCGTCTGTCCACACTCACTTCTTGATGCGCAGGAGCAATCCGTGACTTCGACTTCCCGTTTTCGCGACACCGAGATCCGCGCGCCGCGCGGCACGCAACTCAGCGCAAAGAGCTGGCTGACCGAAGCGCCGCTGCGCATGTTGATGAACAATCTCGATCCCGAAGTGGCCGAGAATCCGAAGGAACTGGTCGTGTACGGCGGCATCGGCCGGGCGGCGCGCGACTGGGCGTGCTACGACAAGATCGTCGAAACGCTGAAGCGTCTGGAAGCGGACGAGACGCTGCTCGTCCAGTCGGGCAAACCAGTCGGCGTGTTCAAGACGCACGAAAACGCGCCGCGCGTGCTGATCGCGAATTCGAACCTCGTGCCGCACTGGGCGAACTGGGAGCACTTCAACGAGCTCGACGCGAAAGGTCTCGCGATGTACGGCCAGATGACCGCTGGAAGCTGGATCTATATCGGCAGTCAGGGCATCGTGCAGGGCACGTATGAAACCTTCGTCGAGGCCGGGCGACAGCATTACGGCGGCGATCTCAAAGGTCGCTGGGTGCTTACCGCCGGTCTCGGCGGCATGGGCGGCGCGCAGCCGCTCGCGGCGACGCTCGCGCTCGCGTGTTCGCTGAACATCGAATGTCAGCAGAGCCGCATCGATTTCCGTCTGAAGACGCGTTACGTCGACGAACAGGCGACCGATCTCGACGACGCCCTCGCGCGCATCCGGCGCTACACGTCCGAAGGCCGCGCGATCTCCATCGCACTGTGCGCGAACGCGGCGGACGTGCTGCCCGAACTCGTGCGTCGCGGCGTTCGGCCGGACTTGGTCACCGATCAGACCAGCGCGCACGATCCGCTCAATGGCTATCTGCCGAAAGGCTGGACGTGGGCGCAATATCGCGATCGCGCGCAAAGCGATCCGGCGGCGACCGTGAGGGCCGCGAAGCAATCGATGGCGGAGCACGTCCGCGCGATGCTCGCGTTCCGCGAACAGGGCGTGCCGACCTTCGACTACGGCAACAACATCCGCCAGATGGCCAAGGAAGAGGGCGTCGAGAACGCGTTCGACTTCCCGGGCTTCGTGCCGGCGTATATCCGGCCGCTCTTCTGCCGCGGCGTCGGGCCGTTCCGCTGGGCCGCGCTCTCGGGCAATCCCGAGGACATCTACAAGACCGATGCGAAGGTTAAGGAGATCATCGCCGATGACGCGCATCTGCATCGCTGGCTCGACATGGCGCGTGAGCGGATCAGTTTTCAGGGCTTGCCGGCGCGCATCTGCTGGGTCGGCCTCGGGCTGCGCGCGAAGCTCGGCCTGGCGTTCAACGAGATGGTGCGCAACGGCGAATTGTCGGCGCCGGTCGTGATCGGCCGCGATCATCTCGATTCCGGCTCCGTCGCGAGCCCGAATCGCGAAACCGAAGCGATGCAGGACGGCTCGGACGCCGTGTCCGACTGGCCGCTGCTCAACGCGCTGCTGAACACGGCGAGCGGCGCGACGTGGGTGTCGATCCACCACGGCGGCGGCGTCGGCATGGGCTTTTCGCAGCACGCGGGCGTCGTGATCGTCTGCGACGGGAGTCGTGAAGCCGATGCACGCATCGCGCGCGTGCTGCACAACGATCCGGCGACGGGCGTCATGCGCCATGCCGATGCCGGTTACGACATCGCGATCGAATGCGCGCGCGATCAAGGCCTCGATCTGCCGATGATCGACAAGCGATGAAGAAGCTCTGGCAACACTGCCACGCCGCGACGATGGCCGGCGGCAAGTATTCGGTCATCGACGACGCGGCGATCCTGACCGATGGCGCGCGCATCGAGTGGATCGGACCGCGCGCGGCCGCGCCGGATATCGGCGAATGCGAACGTGTCGAACTCGATGGCGCGTGGGTGACGCCGGGTCTGATCGACTGTCACACGCATCTGGTTTTCGGCGGCGATCGCAGCGGCGAATTCGAGGAGCGGCTCGAAGGCGTGAGCTACGCGGAGATCGCGGCGCGCGGCGGCGGCATCGCGAGTACGGTGCGCGCGACGCGCGAAGCCAGCGAAGACGCGCTGTTCAAAGCGGCGAAAACACGCGCGCTCGGCCTGCTGCGCGAAGGCGTGACCACGCTCGAAGTGAAGTCAGGCTACGGGCTCGATCTCGCGAACGAGCGGAAGATGCTCGCCGTCGCGCGTCGTCTCGGCGAAGCGCTGCCGCTGACCGTGCGCGCGACCTGCCTCGCCGCGCACGCGTTGCCACCCGAGTACGCGAATCGCGCGGATGACTATATCGCCCATATCTGCGATGAGATGCTGCCAGCGCTCGTCGAAGAAGGCCTGGTCGATGCCGTCGATGCGTTTTGCGAGCACATCGCGTTCTCGACGGAGCAAGTCGAGCGCGTGTTCCGATGCGCGCGCGATCTGGGCGTGCCAGTCAAAGTGCACGCGGAGCAGTTGTCGTCCCTGCATGGATCGTCGCTGGCGGCGCGGTATCGGGCGTTGTCGGCGGATCACCTCGAATACATGACCGAGGACGACGCCATCGCGATGGCGCAATCCGGCACCGTCGCCGTGCTTTTGCCGGGCGCGTTTTACATGTTGCGTGAAACGCAGTTGCCGCCCATCGACGCACTGCGGCGGCATCGTGTGCCGATCGCGCTCGCGAGCGATCTGAATCCGGGAACGTCGCCCGCGCTTTCGCTGCGCATGATGCTCAACATGGCCTGCACGCTCTTTCGCCTGACGCCCGAAGAAGCGCTCGCCGGCGTGACCTTGCATGCGGCAAAGGCGCTCGGCTTGCACGCGACGCACGGATCGCTCGAAGCGGGCAAGACCGCCGATTTCGTCGCCTGGCGCATCGGCAGGCCGGCCGAGCTTTCGTACTGGCTCGGCGGCGCGCTCCCGAACCGCGTCGTGCGGGGCGGTGCGGAGGTCGATATCGAGCGCATCGCCCGATGAAACAAACGCCTCGTCCGAACCGGAACGAGGCGTTTCACCAAGAAAAGAAACGATGAGGCGCGGCGTTACGTGCGCTTGCGGATCATTCCCCAGACGACGAGCAGGATGATTGCGCCGATCACCGAGGCGATCCAACCCGCCGGTTGTCCCGGCTGATACCAGCCGAGCGCCCGGCCGACGTACCCCGCGATCAGCGATCCGGCGATGCCGAGGACGATGGTCATGATCCAGCCCATGCTGTCGTCGCCCGGCTTCAGTGCGCGTGCGATGAGACCGACGACGAGTCCGACGATCAAAGTACCGATAAATGCAAGCATGCGGTCGCTCCTTGACTAAGTTTTACGGCGTTTTGATTGCGTTTGCGGAAGGATTCCGGACGATCCGGTACATCCAAAGTAGCACGGCGCAATGCGTTTGGGTATGACACTGGCCGTTCGGCTAACCCGTGGAGCACGAACGATGCCGCGTCCCGCCCCAAGGTAAAATTCGTCGCATTGCCTCTCTGCATGCGTTGCTACGATATGACCGATTCCGAATTCCCCTCCACCGACGAAGCCATCCACGAAGACCGCCTCTGGCGCGACGACGGCTGGACCGCGCGCGTCATCAAGAACGAGGACGACGACGGCTGGGCCGTCGAGATGATTCAGGCGGGCGAGGCGGAACCCGCGCTCGTCGGCCCGTGGACAATGGGCCGCGACAAGAAAAATCCGAAGCCGCTCGATGCAGGCGCGTTCCGCACGCTCGTCAAGACGGCGTCGGAAGTCTTGCGTCGCCATGAACAGCAACGTCATGCGATGTTGAACAAGAACGTCACCATCGACGTGCGGGGTGAGGACATCACCGTCACGCTGGAGATCGTTCCGGATGAAGACGATCCCTACGCCAATCTCAAAGCCTTCGATGCGTACGGCGCGCAGCTCGCGTTCGTGCGTGTGTCGCCGGCGTTCAAGCTCAGCAAGGCGAGCGCCGAACGCTGGGCCGAGAACGATTTCGCCAAGCCGAACTGAATCGGCTGCAGACCGCGCATGGCGCGGGCACAAATAGAAACGCCGTCGCGCTTTCGTGCGACGGCGTTTGAAGAAATCTTGCGAGTCGAAGCGGCGCTCAGCCCTTTCTGACGACGAACTCGATTCGGCGATTCGCGAAACGTCCGCTGGCAGTATCGTTGTCGGCGATCGGATTGGCGTCGCCGTAGCCCGCTGCCGTGAGCGATTGCGGCGGCACGCCGTTACGCACGAGGAAGCCTCGGACCGCCTGAGCGCGTTCCTTTGACACTTCCAGCTTGGCCGCCGCTCCGCCCTGGGCATCCGAATAACCCGCGATTTCGAGATTCACCATCGAACCCTTGGCCGCGCAGTTCTTGAGCAGCTGCGCCGTCTCGCCGAGCGTGGCGTAGGCGCTTTCCGGCACCTGCGCACTCGAGCGCTCGAAATTGACAACCTGAAGGTCGAGCACGCGCGTCAGCTTGTCGCCGGAGCAAGGCGTGTCCGTGGCGAGCAGGCTCTTTAGCGCGCTGCGAAAGGATCGTGTCGCCGTGGCGACCGCGCCGTCCACGTCGAACGCCGCGACCTGGAACATGCCGCCGAGCGAGCTTCTCATCCTATCGACCCAGCCGAGCTTCGCGTTTGCGGCCGCGCCGCTCAGTTCCACCTTCGAGCCGGTGATCTTGGCTTCCGCGCCGGGCACGGCCATGAGCGGGAAGAAGTCGCTCAGACGCGAAAGCCAGGCTGCCGGGCGTGTTTCGGCAACGACGGAAATATCAGCCGTGTAGGCTTTGCCGAAGCGAGCCGTCAATGCGTCGATGAGATGCTTCTTCTCTGCTTCGGTGCCGACCGTCGCCTCGATCGCCGGGACGCCCGCCGAGTTGACGCTGAACAGCAACTGCGCGTCTTTCCATGAAGCCGGCGCGGCTTTCATTGCCGAGGCCGATTGCGGTGCCGCCGCCGTGTTGGCCGACGCATCGATGGATGACACGGCCGGCGTTTCATCGCTGACCGGCGAGACCGATGGCGTCGCGGAGGAAGCCTGCGTCGACGCATCGGCGACCGGCTGCGTGGCTGGCGCGGCGCTCAGATCGACGCTTTCGCCATGCGTGAAGCCACGGTAATAGACGAGCGCGAGGATGACGGCCAACACAGCGAAAAGCAGCCAGATCCACTTGTTCGAACGCTTCTCCGCCGGCTTGCGAACCGGTGCGCGCATCGGCGGCGGCGAGGGGGGCAAGGACGGCGCGGGCTTGGGCGCCGGGGCGCTTTGCGTGACGGCTTTCACGACGGGTTCGGGCGCAAGCGCTACCGCGACGTCGCCGTCGATGCGCGGTTCGAGGCTCGATGCGACGGTATCGAGGCGCGGCGTGATGCAACTGGTGAAGCCTTCGGTGTTGCCAACGCCGATGGCCGTCGCGACCGCGTTCGACATCGACGAATTGATCTCGCCGACCTGATCGCGCAGGAGCTTGGGCACCTGCGGCAGTCCCCACTGTGCAAGCAGGAAGTGGCGTTTCATGACGCCGAACAGCACGGCCGCCACGATGCCCGCGAGCGCCGACGTCGCTTGCGTCGGAACGCCGGTTTCTGCCGAGACGGCGTCGGTCAGGGCATCGACACGCTGGCCCGTCGCGAGCGCGGCAAGCGAGTGCCCGGTGGTTTCGAGCTGCTTGAGCCCGCCGGTGGTGGCGATCAGCTTTGAGAACTGTTCCGCGATGTAGGCGTTGGTCTCCGGCTGCATGATGACGGCGTAGACCGACTGCGAGCCGGGCACGAGCGTCGCCCGGTCCATGAGCGAGGCGACGAGTCCGGGCGCGATGCGCGCCGCGAGTTGCCGGACCATTTGCCCAGGTATGCCGAACTGCTGCGACAACTGCTCCGCGACGTTTTCCGAGATCGCGGCGTTGACCGCCTGGACCAGATTGATGCTCATCGACTGAATTTCCTTTCTACATGAGCGCTTAACGCAAGCGCAGAAGCGCAGCGGATTCTATATGCACAGTTATCCTAAAAAGAATCGTGCAAACTTCTTTACAAAAACGGTGCTTCGATGCGACTTGCCTTACGCTTTTTTTAGCGTGCAAGCGGGCTCATTTGCGAGAAAAATTTGAGAATCCGCTTGCAGGCGATGCCGAGCCACGACGGTTCGGCGGGCGCGGTTTCCGCGCTTTTCACGGAAAGCGCGACGAGCGACAGCATGGAATGAGACTGGATGAGCGTGCGATACGAAGCGTCGAGCGGCGACGTCCACGCGCACGAGCGGCAATCGTGCTTCGCGCACATATTGCAGGGAGGTTGATCGCGGTTCATGGCAGAGTCCTTTACAAGTATCCGCTCATGATCTTCGATACGGGATCGCAAGGCGATCAGAGCCTTCCGATTGAACTCTTGGTTTTATTTTCGGAAATAGGACAAACTAGCTTGATAAATCCGGCACTGTTCGCACCAAAGGAGATGGCGATGCACTACCTGTTGATTTACGAACTTCGGTCTGACTATCTGGAGCGCCGCGCGCAGTTTCGCGATGAACATCTGGCGCTCGCGTGGGCGGCGGTCGAACGGGGCGAAATCGTGCTCGCCGGGGCGCTCGATGCACCCACCGATCGCGCGATGCTGCTGTTTCACAGCGAATCGCCCGCCGCCGCCGAAGATTTCGCGAAGAACGATCCTTACGTGACGAACGGGCTGGTGGAGCGTTGGGAAGTGCGCAAGTGGAACACGGTCGTGGGCGCGAACGCAGCCACGCCCGTGCGATAGCGCGACGCGAAGATCACGCGTCGGCGGTTTCTTCCTCCGGCCGGTCCCGCCGCGAGGAACCGCGCCGCTGCGCCGAGCGATACAGGCTCGTCAACGTATCGTCGATCTGTTGCGAACGCTCGAAGAGCGTCGCGAGCCAGTCGACGAACGCGGATACGCGCGGCGTCGCCTGACGGCTCTTCAGGAACGCCACCGACACCTTGAGCGGCGGCGATTTCCATTGCGGCAGCACTTCGCGCAACTGTCCCGAGCGCAGATAAGGCTGCGCCGCGATCCGCAGCGGCTGAATGAGCCCGAGCCCTTCGACGCCGCACGCGAGGTACGCGTGCTCGTCCGCGACCTGAACGAAACCGCGCATCTTCATCGTGACGGCTTCGCCGTCGACAGCGAAATCGAAATCGGCCGGGCGCCCGCTTTTCTCGGCAAGACAGTTCACCGCGACGTGCTGCGCGAGCTCGTCGAGCGTTTCCGGCGTGCCGTGCTTCTCCAGATACGCGGGACTCGCGCACGTCACCTGTTCGAGCGTGCCGAGCCGGCGCGCGATCAATCCGGAATCGGGCAATTCGCCGAGCTGCACGCTGCAATCGACGCCTTCGCCGACGAGATCCACATTGCGATTGCCGATGCCGATCGACAGTTCGATCTGCGGATAGCGCGCGTGGAACTCCGGCAGGGCGGGCACGACGATCGACGTCGCGACGGTATCCGGCATTTCGACGCGCAGCCGTCCGCGCAGGCGCTCTTCGCCCGCGCCGAAACCGGATTCGAGCTCGTCGATATCGGCGAGAATTTGCGCGCAGCGCTCGTAATAAGCGGCGCCGTCGACGGTGAGATTCAGGCGCCGCGTCGTGCGTGCGAGCAATTGCACGCCGACTAGCGCTTCGAGTTGTTGCACGGTCGTCGAAACACTCGCGCGCGGCATGCCGAGCGACTCGGCGGCGCGCGTGAAACTGTTCGTATCGACGACACGCGTAAAGACACGCATGGCATGGACGCGATCGATCACGTTGAGTTTTCCTTTTATGACGATTGAATGGCGATGCGCGAGAAAAAACGACTTCACCGCGGCTGCGAAACCGCGGAAAAAAGGCGCATCGGCGATGGTTGAATCGTACGGACGGGAAGCGTCAACGTGAATACACAAAAATGGCGGATTCTTGCCTGATTCTTTTCGACGGCGAATCCTGCGCGCGTCACAGCATCGGCATTTCGCCGCGCAGGCGGCCCGCGACGCCCGAGAAGTCGCTGCCCGACGGCGCCTGATAAAGCCGCAGGCCCATCTCGGGAAGGATCGAGAGCAGATGATCGAAGACGTCGCCCTGAATGCGCTCGTATTGCGTCCACGCGGTCGTCGCGGTGAAGCAATAAACCTCGACAGGGATGCCGTCCGATTGCGGCTCCATCATTCGCACCATGATCGCCATGTCCTGGCGAATCTCCGGATGGCGCTGCAAAAACGCAAGCCCGTACGCGCGGAACGTGCCGATGTTCGTGAGCCGCCGCCGGTTCGCGGGCTCGTTCGCGAGTTCGCCGAGATTGCGGTTGGTTTGCTCCACCTCGGTCTGCTTCTGTTCCAGATAATCGTGCAGCAGGCGAAAGCGTTTCAGGCGCGCAGTCTCTTCCTCGGTGAGAAAGCGCACGCATTGCGCGTCGATACGCATCGTCCGCTTGATGCGCCGCCCGCCCGATTCGAACATGTGCCGATAGTTGCGATAGCTCTCCGAAAAGAGCTTGTAGGTCGGCACCGTGGTCACGGTGTTGTCCCAGTTCTGCACCTTGACGGTGTGCAGCGCGATGTCCTTCACGAAGCCATCGGCGGCGGCTTGCGGCATTTCGATCCAGTCGCCGATGCGCAGCATGTCGTTCGACGTCAGTTGCGTGCTCGCGACGAGCGACAGCAAGGTGTCCTTGAACACGAGCAGCAGCACGGCCGAGAGCGCGCCGAGACCGGAGAGCATCCAGAGCGGCGAACGGTCGATCAGTATCGACAGGACGAGCACGCCGCATACGAGCGCGAGTCCGAGCTTGCCGATCTGGATGTAGCCTTTGATCGAGCGTGTCTGCGCTTCCTTGCTTTCCGCATAAACGTCCTGCCACGCGGACAGGGCGCTGCCCGCGGCGAAGAACATGCAGATCCACGCGCCGCCGTGCGCGACGCGGCCGATGATCGTCGCCCAGTGGCCGATGCGCGGCACTTCGTCGATGCCGAGCGCGACCGTCGCGAACGGCACCGCATACCAAAGCCGGTGATAAGCGCGATGCTTGATGAACGCGCGGTCCCACTTCTGATGCCCCGCGAGCACGAGCAGGCGATGCGCGACATGGAGCACGATGCGGGCCACGACCCATTGCACGAAGAGCGCGATCATTGCGAGCGCGACGAGACCCGCGACCGTTTGCGCCCACGGATGAATGGCGAGCAGATGCGGCAGCGGATCGGGCAGGAAATCGAAATTCATAGGGATCGTGGAGGACTGAAGACGCGCGATCTTGCATCGCGACGCACTCCGTATTGTGCATGATCGTGCGCGTTCGAGGCATCGGATGCGGCCGAGTTGCGGGCCGTGGCGCGCCTTATCGAAAACCCGAGTTCGATGAAAATGAATTTTTTTTGGCCGGATTTTCGAGTAAATATACTTTCATCGCGTTCAATCGCCATGAGGGCGCAGCGCATTTCATGTCCCGTTCACTATCGGTCCGTGCGCCGGCGAGCGCCGACGATCTGATCTCCGCGCGCATCGCGGCGGCCATGCCGACGCTCACGCCGATCCATCGGCGCATGGGGGCGTTCGTGCTCGCGAACCTGTTCCGCTCGGCGACGATGCGTATCGACGAACTGGCGGGCGCGGTGGGCGCGTCGGTGGCGACGGCGAACCGTTTTGCGCGCGCGCTCGGCTTCTCCGGCTATCCCGCGTTTCGCGAGGCGCTCGTGCGCGGCTTCGAGGCGACCATCGCGCCGGTCGAGCGCTTGCGCACCGCGCTCGAATCGCCGGCGAGCGGCGCCGAAGTATTCGATGCATCGCTTGCACAGGCGGCGGCGAATCTGCGTCTCGCGCAAACATCCGTCGATGGCGCGAAGGCCGAAGCGATCGTCGATACGATTCTCGCCGCGCCGCGCGTCTTCGTGATCGGCTACGGCGCGAGCGCGTTTCTCGCCGGCCTGATGGAGCACGGTCTCACGCCGTATTGCGCGAACGTGCAATCGCTCGCGCTGATGGGCGGGCCGTCGCACGCGGCGCGCAGGCTTTTCACGGCTTCGCGCGGCGATGTGCTCGTCGCGATCGCGTTCCCGCGCTATGTCGACGACACCATCACGCTTGCGCGGCTCGCGCGCGATCACGGGTTGCGCGTGGTCGCGTTGACGGACAGCGCCGCGTCGCCGCTTGCGCAGGTCGCCGATCTCGTGCTCGCGATCCGCGCCGAACGCAGGCTCGCGGCGAATTGCGATACCGCCGTGCTCGCCGTCATCGAAGCGCTGTGCGATGCGGTCGCGCATCGGGCGAAGCGTTCGGTGGAGGCGGCATCGGGATTGACCGAATTCGTGTTGCCGTGGCTCGTCGCCCCGGCGCTCGCCAAAGATGCGCACGCCGCTCATACGACGCGCCGCACGACCGCGAAACGACACACTCACAGGGAACCGCGCGACTCATGAAGGTCACACCAGTCATTGCGATTCACGGCGGCGCGGGCACGCTCCTGCGCAGCGCGATGAACGCCGAAACGGAAGGGCGCTATCTCGCCGCGCTCACCGATATTCTCAGCGCGGCTCAGCGCGTGCTCGCCGATGGCGGCAGCGCGCTCGACGCCGTCACCGAAGCCGTGCGTCTGCTCGAAGACTGTCCGCTCTTCAACGCGGGGCACGGCGCGGTGTTCACGGCGGCCGGCACGCACGAACTCGACGCCTCCGTGATGGACGGCGCGACGCTCGAAGCGGGCGCGATCAGTTGCGTGACGCGCGTGAAGAACCCGGTGCTCGCCGCGCGCCGCGTGCTCGACGCGAGCGATCACGTCATGTTTACGGGCGCCGGCGCGGAAGCCTTCGCGCAGTCGCAGGGTCTCGAATTCGTCGATCCGTCGTACTTCTACACGGAAGCGCGCTTTCAGCAATGGCAGAAGGCGCGTGGCACGTCCGGCACCATGCTCGATCACGATGCGATGACGAAATTCGCCTTCGATAACGGCCCGGACGATCCTATCGATCCCGACAAGAAGTTCGGCACGGTCGGCGCGGTCGCGCTCGATTCGAACGGTCATCTCGCGGCGGCGACGTCGACGGGCGGCATCACGAACAAGCAGGCGGGTCGCGTCGGCGATGCGCCCCTGATCGGCGCGGGCTGCTATGCGAACGACGCGACGTGCGCGGTTTCGACCACGGGCACGGGCGAGATGTTCATCCGCATGCTCGCGGCGTATGACGTGTCGGCGCAGATGGAATATCGCGGCGTGTCGCTGGAAGAAGCATCGAACGATGTCGTGATGAACAAGCTGCCGCGCATCGAAGGACGCGGCGGACTCGTCGCCGTCGATGCGAAAGGCAACGTCGTGCTGCCGTTCAACACGGAAGGCATGTATCGCGGATTCGCGCGCGTGGGCGAAGCGCCCGTCACGGCGATCTATCGATGATGACGCTGCCCGAAGCGTGCGTCATCGACGTACACGGCCTGTCCGTGAATTTCCGCTCGCGCTCGCGCACCATCGAAGCGGTGCGCAACATCTCGTTTAGCGTCGACCGCGGCGAGACCCTTGCGATCGTCGGCGAATCGGGCTCGGGCAAGTCGGTCACGTCGCTCGCGCTCATGCGTCTCGTCGAGCATGGCGGCGGACAGATCGTGTCGGGCAGCATCGCGTTTCGCCGGCGCAACGGGCAAGTGCTCGATCTCGCGAAAGCATCGTCGGCGACGATGCGCGGCGTGCGCGGCGCGGACATCGCGATGATCTTCCAGGAGCCGATGACATCGCTCAATCCCGTGTTCACGGTCGGCGACCAGATCGCGGAAGCGATCGCGTTGCATCAAGGCAAGAGCCGTTCCGATGCGCGCGCCGAGGCATTGCGTCTGCTCGATCTCGTGCGGATTCCCGAGGCGAGGCGCGTGTTCGCGCGCTATCCGCATCAGTTGTCGGGCGGCATGCGCCAGCGCGTGATGATCGCGATGGCGCTCTCGTGCAAGCCCGCGCTCTTGATCGCCGATGAGCCGACGACCGCGCTCGACGTGACGATTCAGGCGCAGATCCTGCAACTCGTGCGCGGCTTGCAGGACGAGATGAACATGGGCGTGATCTTCATCACGCACGACATGGGCGTGGTCGCGGAAGTGGCCGATCGCGTGCTCGTCATGTATCGCGGCGAGAAGGTGGAAGAGGCGCCATCGGACGCGCTGTTTCATGCGCCGAAGCATCCGTACACGAAAGCGCTGCTCGCCGCCGTGCCGACGCTCGGCGCGATGCGCGGCACCGATCGTCCCGCGAAATTCCCGATCCTCGAAGTCGAGTCCGCCGACATCGCGCCCGACGATGCGAGCGCGTTGCGTCCGTCGGAAGCGGTCGAGAGGGAGAAGCAGCCCGCCGTCGATGAAGCCATGGAACCGATACTGCGCGTGCGCGATCTGGTCACGCGCTTTCCGGTGAAGAGCGGCCTCTTTGGCCGAACGACGGCGGCGGTGCACGCGGTCGAACGCGTGAGCTTCGACTTGCGGCCTGGCGAAACGCTTGCGCTCGTCGGCGAATCGGGTTGCGGCAAATCGACGACGGGACGTTCGCTGCTCAGGCTCGTCGAGAGCCAGAGCGGTTCCATCGAATTCGATGGGCGCGATATCAGCAAGCTCGAAGGTCACGCGTTGCAGGCGCTCAGGCGCAATATCCAGTTCATTTTTCAGGACCCGTTCGCGTCGCTCAATCCGCGTCTGACCGTGGGCTTTTCGGTGATGGAACCGCTGCTCGTGCATGGCGTCGCGAGCGGAAGACAAGCACAGGCGCGGGTCGACTGGCTGCTCGACAAAGTGGGCTTGCCGCCCGAAGCCGCGCAACGTTATCCGCATGAATTCTCGGGCGGTCAGAGGCAGCGCATCGCGATTGCGCGCGCGCTCGCGTTGAACCCGAAAGTCGTGATCGCCGATGAATCCGTGTCCGCGCTCGATGTCTCCGTGCGCGCGCAGATCGTCAATCTGATGCTGGATTTGCAGCGCGAACTGGGCGTCGCGTATCTCTTCATTTCGCACGACATGGCGGTCGTGGAGCGCGTGAGTCATCGCGTGGCGGTGATGTATCTCGGGCAGATCGTCGAGATCGGGCCGCGCGCGGCGGTGTTCGAAATGCCGCGTCATCCGTACACGCGCAAGCTGATGAGCGCGGTGCCGGTCGCCGATCCGTCGCGTCGGCACGCGAAGCGCATGCTCGCCGCCGACGAGATTCCAAGCCCGATCCGCAAGCTCGGCGATGAGCCGATCGTCGCAAAACTGGTTGCTGTCGGACCTGATCACTTTGTCGCCGAGCATCACGTTGGCGGCGCTTACTAAAAGCAATTCGAAGAGCACCTCGAAAAGCACTTCAACAAGGAGTCCAACGATGCCGTCCTTCAAATTGCGCGCGATGCTCGCAGCAAGCGCGTTCGCCACATTGACCGTTCTCGCGCCGGTCGCTGCGCACGCGCAAAGCACCGCCGTGATGGCCGTCGCCTCGACCTTCACGACGATGGATCCGTACGACGCCAACGACACGCTCTCGCAAGCCGTGGCGAAGTCGTTCTACGAAGGCTTGTTCGGTTTCGACAAGGACATGAAGATTCGCAACGTGCTCGCGACGAGCTACGAGGCGAGCCCCGACGCGAAGGTGTACACGATCCATCTGCGCAAGGACGTGAAGTTCCAGGACGGCACCGACTTCAACGCCGATGCGGTGAAGGCCGTCTTCGACCGCGTGACGAATCCGGACAACAAGCTGAAGCGCTACAACCTCTTCAACAAGATCGAGAAGACCGAAGTGGTCGATCCGTACACCGTGAAGATCACGCTGAAGATTCCGTTCTCGGCGTTCATCAACGTGCTCGCGCACCCGTCGGCGGTGATGATCTCGCCGACCGCGCTGCAGAAATACGGCAAGGACATCGCGTTCCATCCGGTCGGCACGGGGCCGTTCGAGTTCGTCGAATGGAAGCAGACCGACGACCTGAAAGTGAAGAAGTTCGCGGGCTACTGGCGCAAGGGCTTGCCGAAGATCGACATGATCGACTGGAAGCCCGTGGTCGATAACAACACGCGCGCCGCGCTCATGCAAACGGGCGAAGCGGACTTCGCGTTCTCGATTCCGTTCGAGCAGGCCGCGACGCTCAAGTCGAGTCCGAAGGTCGATCTGATCGCGGCGCCTTCGATCATTCAGCGCTACGTGAGCATGAATACGCTGCAGAAGCCCTTCGACAATCCGAAGGTGCGCGAGGCGATGAACTACGCGATCAACAAGGAAGCGCTCGTCAAGGTCGCGTTCGCGGGTTATGCCGTGCCGTCCGAAGGCGTCGTGCCGCCGGGCGTCGACTACGCGACGCCGAAGCTCGGACCGTGGAAATACGATCCCGCGAAGGCGCGCGAGCTGTTGAAGGAAGCCGGTTATCCGAACGGCTTCGAAACCGTGTTGTGGTCCGGCTATAACCACACGACCGCGCAGAAGATCATCCAGTTCGTGCAGCAGCAACTCGCGCAAGTGGGCGTGAAGGCATCGGTCGAAGCGCTCGAAGCGGGGCAGCGCGTGCAGCGCATCGAGAGCGCGCCCGATCCGAAGACCGCGCCGGTACGCATGCTCTACATCGGCTGGTCGTCGTCGACGGGCGAAGCGGACTGGGCGATCTCGCCGCTCCTGAGCGGCGGCTCGTTCCCGCCGAAGCTCTTCAACACGGCGTACTACAAGAACGATCAAGTCGATGACGATCTGCAAAAAGCGCTCGCGACGACCGATCGCAACGAGAAAGCGAAGCTCTACGCCGATGCGCAAAAACGCATCTGGGCCGATGCACCGTGGATCTTCCTCGTCACGGAAAAGGTCGTGTATGCGCGCAGCAAGCGCTTGTCGGGCGCATACGTAATGCCGGACGGCTCGTTCAACTTCGACGAAATCGCAATCAAGTGATGGACGACGGCCGGGCTTCATCGCCCGGCCTTATCTGACGAACACGATGCTCAACTTCATCGCCAAACGCCTGTTCGGATTGCTGCCGACACTCTTCATCGTCGCAGTGCTGGTGTTCTTCTTCGTGCACATGCTGCCGGGCGATCCCGCGCGTCTCGCAGCAGGCGCGGAAGCCGACGAAGCCACGGTCGCGCTCGTGCGCGCCGATCTCGGCCTCGACAAGCCGCTGCCGCAACAGCTCGTGAGCTTCTTCGGCAAGGTCGTGCACTTCGATTTCGGCATGTCCACGCGCAGCAAGCGGCCCGTGTCGACGGAAATTGCCGAGCGCTTCATGCCGACCTTGTGGCTCACGCTCGCGAGCATGGTATGGGCCGTGATCTTCGGCATGACCATCGGCATCGTGTCGGCGGTGTGGCGCAATCGCTGGCCCGATCGACTGGGCATGACGCTCGCGGTGTCGGGCATCTCGTTTCCGGCCTTCGCGCTCGGCATGCTGCTGATGGAAATCTTCTCGGTGAAGCTCGGCTGGCTGCCCATCGTCGATGACGGAACGTGGAAAGGCTACGTGCTGCCATCGATCACGCTGGGCGCGGCGGTGGCCGCCGTCATGGCGCGCTTCACGCGCGCGTCGTTCGTCGAAGTGCTCGGCGAGGACTTCGTGCGCACCGCGCGCGCAAAGGGCGTGCATGAGCCGATGGTCATCGTGAAGCACTGCCTGCGCAACGCGATGATTCCCGTCGTCACGATGATGGGCCTGCAATTCGGCTTTCTGCTCGGCGGCTCGATCGTCGTCGAGAAGGTGTTCAACTGGCCGGGCCTTGGCCGCCTGCTCGTCGATGCCGTCGAGATGCGCGACTATCCCGTGATTCAGGCAGAGGTGCTGCTGTTCTCGCTGGAGTTCATCGTGATCAATCTGATCGTGGACGTGCTGTACGCGATCATCAATCCGACCATTCGCTTCAAGTGAGGACGCGATGAGCGTGACAGCCGAAAGCGCGACAACCGCGCCGCAAGAGATCCGCACGCCGTGGACCGAGTTCTGGCGCAAGTTCAGGCGGCAACACATCGCGATGATCGCGGCCGTGTTCGTGCTGCTGCTGATCGTGATCGCGATCATCGCGCCGTACATCGCGCCGTATGACCCGGAAAACTACTTCGACTACGACGCCCTCAACGCCGGTCCTTCGGCTGCGCACTGGTTCGGCGTCGATGCTCTGGGCCGCGACATTCTGAGCCGCATACTCGTCGGCAGCCGCATATCGTTGACGGCGGGATTGCTCTCGGTCGTGCTCGGCGCGGTGATCGGCACGTTCTTCGGCTTGCTCGCGGGCTACTACGAAGGATGGTGGGACCGCATCGTGATGCGTATCGCGGACGTGCTGTTCGCGTTTCCCGGCATTCTGCTCGCGATCGGCGTCGTCGCGATTCTCGGTAACGGCATGGTGAATGTCGTGTGCGCGGTCGCGATCTTCAGCATTCCCGCGTTCGCGCGGCTCGTGCGCGGCAATACGCTCGCGCTGAAGCATCTCACGTATATCGAGGCGGCCAAGAGCATCGGCGCCTCGGACTGGACGATACTCGCGCGGCACATTCTGCCCGGCACGATTTCATCGGTGGTCGTGTACTTCACGATGCGGATCGGCACGTCGATCATCACGGCCGCGAGCCTGTCGTTTCTCGGACTCGGCGCGCAGCCGCCGACGCCCGAGTGGGGCGCGATGCTCAACGAAGCGCGCGCCGACATGGCGATGGCGCCGCATGTCGCCATCTTCCCGAGTCTCGCGATCTTCTTCACGGTGCTCGCGTTCAATCTGCTCGGCGACGGCCTGCGCGACGCGCTCGATCCGAAGCTCGACCGGCCATGATGCACATCGGCTCGCTCGTCGCGGGGCCGCGCGGCACGATCGCGGATGTCGCGGGCGTGACGGTCGGTCATTGCACGCTTGCGCAAGGCGCGGTGCAGACCGGCGTCACGGTGATTCGTCCGCATGACGGCGACGTGTATCGCCACAAGGTGCCCGCTGCGGCGTGCGTCATCAACGGGTTCGGCAAGAGCGTCGGGCTCGTTCAGGTCGACGAGCTTGGCGTGATCGAAACGCCGATCGCGCTGACCAACACATTCGGCGTCGGCACGCTCGCCAATGCGCAGATTCGCGCGGCCATTGCTGCGAATCCGCGCATCGGACGCGAAGACCCGAGCGTGAATCCGCTCGTGTTCGAATGCAACGATGGCTATCTCAACGACATGCAGGCGCTCGCGATTCACGAAGCGCACTACACGAGCGCACTCGATGCGTGCAGTGTCGAGTTCGAGCGCGGCGCGGTCGGCGCCGGGCGGGGCATGTCGTGCTTCGAACTGAAGGGCGGCATGGGTTCGGCTTCGCGTGTGGTGCATATCGGCGGCGACGCTTATACGACGGGCGCGCTCGTGCTCGCCAATTTCGGCAAGCTGCAGCAATTGATTGTCGAAGGCGAAGCGCTCGGTCGCAAACTTCAATCGAGCGTCGATGAGAAGCCCGAGCAAGGATCGATCATCATGTTGATCGCCACCGATGCGCCGCTCGATGCACGTCAGTTGCGCCGTCTCGCGATGCGCGCCGCCGCCGGTCTGGCACGCACCGGATCGGTCTTCGGACACGGCAGCGGCGACATCTCGCTCGCCTTCACGACCGCGTACACCGTGCCGCACGATGCAGACTTCATCGCGATGCCGCCGCTCATCAACGACGCGCGTCTCGATCCGCTGTTTCAAGCCGCCGCCGATGCCACCGAACAGGCGATCCTCGATGCGCTTTACAGCGCGGAAACGGTCGCCGGGCGCAACGGTCATCGGCGCATCTCACTCAAGGACGCATTGAGAACACGACCATGAAAGTGCTGATCTCGGTGGATATCGAAGGCATCGCGGGCGTGTTTCATCCGGAGCAGACGCGCGCCGGCAACACGGAATACGAACAGGCGCGCCGCTGGATGTCGCGCGAAGCCGATGCGGCCGCGCAAGGTGCATTCGATGGCGGCGCGACGCACGTCTGGATCAACGATTCGCATGGCGGCTTTCGCAATCTGTTGCCCGATCTCATCGATCAACGCGCGCGGCTCGTGCTCGGCAAGCCGCGCACGCTCGGCATGATGGCGGGACTGGAAGCATCGCCGGAAATCGTGTTCATGATCGGCTATCACGCGCGCGCGCAAAGCCGCGGCATTCTCGCGCACACGATCAACAGCGCGGCCTTTGCGCGCGTCATGCTCGACGGCGAGGAAGTGGGCGAGGCCGGACTCTATGGGCGGCTTGCCGAGGAACGCGGCGCACGCGTCGCGCTGCTGACCGGCGACGACGTGTTCGGCGCCGAAACGCTGCCCGCATTCCCAGGCGCGCGCTTTCTCTGCGTGAAGACGGCGCACGGCTATTCGAGCGGTGTCACCGAAACGCCCGCCGCAGCGTGCGAGGCGATCCGGCTCGCCGCGCGCGAAACGATCGAAACGTCTTCCGGACATGCCCTCCGTCCGGCGATCACGGAACACCGCTGCGAGTTGCGCGCGCAAACGAGCGCATTCGCCGATCTCTTCTGCCAATGGCCGACGCTCGAACGCATCGATGCCGTGACGCTCGCTTTCGATGCGCCTTCGATGGAGCATGTCGTGCGGATACTCAATTGCCTTTCGGCAATGTCTTTCATGATACGGTGAGTGGTTGAACCAGGCGCTTCGAGTATCGTTAGAATGGCGTCTTTCGCGAGACCGCTCATGGTTTCGACTTGCTTGCAGACGACGCTCATGCATACCGTGAAGCTTGAACATAACGACGACGAAGTCCTCGATCCCGCCGATCCGCAACTTGTCGTGCGCGGCTCGCTCTTCATCGACGGTCACGATGCCGGTTGCTGGGAAGAGCGGCGCGACGGCACATGGGCGGCGCATGTGCGGCACAAGGGCGGCTGGATCGTCGAGACGAGCCGTGGCGCGCTGATCGAGCGGCTCGCCCGCGGGGCATAACGCAGTTTCTTCGAACTGATTTAACACATTTCATGTATCTGTCGATCATCGCCGTGGGGCTCGGCGGCGGGCTGGGCTCGTTGCTCAGATGGGTCCTCGGCTTGCGCCTGAATGCGATTTTTCCGAATCTGCCGCTCGGCACCTTTGCGGCGAACGTCATTGCGGGCTACATCATCGGCGTAGCGGTCGCTTTTTTCGCGCGCTTTCCCGATATTTCGGTGGAATGGCGCCTGTTCATCATCACCGGATTGATGGGCGGCCTGTCCACGTTTTCCACGTTCTCGGCCGAAGTGGTCGCGCATCTGCAGCAAGGGCGGCTCGGCTGGGCGCTCGGGGAGATCGCGATTCACGTTGGCGCGTCGCTCGTGATGACCGCGCTCGGCATCGCGACGGTGGCCGTCGCTTCCTGAAGGACCCGATCGGCGGCGCGGCATCGGCATCCGTCTTTTTATCGATTTGAACGTTTGCGCGCGCCGATTCCGCTCATTCCCGTAAAGTTTTTTTTCCCGCGTTTTGAACGCTAGACCCTCGCTGCTTCGGCAGCGGTTTTTTCTTTTGACAGTAACGAAGGTGATGAAATGCCAGGCCTGCCGCTCATCGAAGTCAGACCGTATCGTGCGAGCGATCTCGACGGTGTAATCGATCTGTTCCAACGCGCCGTTCGCGAAACGGCATCGGCCGACTATAACGAAGCGCAGATCGCAGCCTGGTCGCAAGCCGATCGCGACGAATGGGAACTCGCGCGCTTGAGCCGCCCGACTTGGGTCGGACTTGTCGACGGCGAACTCGCGGGCTTCGCCGATCTCGAGAAGAACGGTCTTATCGACATGATGTTCGTCGATCCGATACATCAGCGCAAAAGCGTGGCGACGTCGCTGCTCGCGCGCATCGAGGCCGAAGCGGAGGTGCTCGGCCTGACGACGCTGCATACCTATTCGAGCGTCACGGGGCGGCCTTTCTTCGAATATTGTGGTTTCACGATGCTGCTGGCGCGCGCCGTCGTCGTGCGGCAGCAGCGCTTTGTCCAGTTCGTGATGGAGAAAGTGCTGGATCTGTGAAATCTGTATAGACAACACGCGTCGATCTTCCGGGGCGAGCCTAGTGAAATCCCGGATAACCCCTTGTTTCGTCCTTTCTGCGCGATTAGACTTGAGTCTAACTTGTATAGACAGGACGAACCATGATCACGCTTACGCCCGGAAAACTGACGCTGCCGCAACTGCGCCGCATCGCGCGAGGCTCGGACCCGCTTCTGCTCGATCCGGCCAGCTTCGACGCGATCGATGCCAGCGCGCGCGCAGTCGCCGCGATCGCCGCGAAGGGCGATCCGGCTTACGGCATCAATACGGGCTTCGGGCGGCTCGCCAATACGCACATTCCGGCCGATCAGCTGGAACTGCTGCAAAAGAATCTCGTGCTGTCGCATGCGGTGGGCGTGGGCGAGCCGATGTCGCGTCCGGTCGTGCGGCTTTTGATGGCGCTCAAGCTGTCGAGTCTCGGGCGCGGCCATTCGGGCATCCGCCGCGAAGTCATCGACGCGCTCATCACGCTCTTCAACGCCGACGTCCTGCCGATCATCCCGATCAAGGGTTCGGTCGGCGCATCGGGCGACCTCGCGCCGCTCGCGCATATGTCGACGGTGCTGCTCGGCATCGGCGAAGTCACGATTCGCGGTGAGCGCGCCAGTGCGCTCGACGGTCTGGCGGTCGCGGGCCTCAAGCCGCTCACGCTGCAGGCGAAGGAAGGTCTCGCGCTGCTGAACGGCACGCAGGCGTCGGCGGCGCTCGCGCTTTACAACCTTTTCGCGATCGAAGATCTGTTCCGCACCGCGCTCGTCGCGGGCGCGCTGTCCGTCGATGCAGCCGCCGGCTCGGTCGTTCCGTTCGATGCGCGCATCCATGAACTGCGCGGTCATCGCGGGCAGATGGAAGCCGCATCGGCGTATCGCACGCTGCTGAAGGGCTCCGGCATCAATCTGTCGCACGCGGATTGCGACAAGGTGCAGGACCCGTACAGCCTGCGCTGCCAGCCGCAGGTGATGGGCGCGTGCCTCGACCAGATGCGCCACGCGGCGGATGTCCTGCTGATCGAATCGAACGCCG
Organism: Caballeronia sp. AZ1_KS37; assembly: GCF_023631165.1. Lineage (NCBI taxonomy): Bacteria > Pseudomonadati > Pseudomonadota > Betaproteobacteria > Burkholderiales > Burkholderiaceae > Caballeronia > Caballeronia sp. AZ1_KS37. The sequence continues at coordinate 98,368 of NZ_JALQDP010000029.1, forward strand.
TCTCCGACAACCCGCTGATCTTCCCCGATACGGGCGAAGTGCTCTCGGGCGGTAACTTCCACGCGGAGCCGGTCGCGTTCGCCGCCGACAATCTCGCGCTCGCCGCAGCCGAAATCGGCGCGCTCGCGGAACGCCGCATCGCGCTTTTGATCGACGCGACGCTCTCGGGCCTGCCGCCGTTCCTGGTGCGCGATGGCGGCGTCAACTCCGGCTTCATGATCGCGCACGTGACGGCGGCCGCGCTCGCATCGGAGAACAAGACGCTCGCGCATCCGGCGTCGGTCGATTCGCTGCCGACGTCCGCGAACCAGGAAGACCACGTCTCGATGGCGACGTTCGCCGCGCGCAAGCTCGGCGACATCGCCAGCAACACCGCGAACATCCTCGCGATCGAACTGCTCGCGGCGGCGCAAGGCGTCGATCTGCGCGCGCCGCATCAGACGAGCGCGCCGCTCGCCGAAGTGATGAAGACGCTGCGCGCGCACGTGCCGCACTACGACCTCGACCATTACTTCGCGCCCGACATCGCCGCGATCGCGACGCTCGTGCAGCAAGGCGCGATCGCGCGGCACAGCCCGTTCTCGTTCGCGTCGGAACAAGCTGAATGAGCACGCCCGCGTATCAGGAGATCAAGGACTACATTCTCCAGCGCATTCATATCGGCGAGTGGAAGGAGGGCGACCAGGTGCCTTCCGAAAACGAGCTTGCGCGCGAATTCAAGGTCGCGCGCATGACCGTGAACCGCGCGCTGCGCGAACTGACCGCCGAACAGGTGCTGACGCGCGTGCAAGGCGCGGGCACCTTCGTCGCGCAGCCGAAATACGCGTCGACGCTCGTCGAGATTCGCAGCATTTCGGATGAAATCGTCGCGCGCGGTCACACGTATCGCGCGCAGGTGCTGCATTTGGGCGCGTCGATCGTCGATGAAGCGCTCGCCGCCGAAATGCATCTCGCGCTCGGCAGCCCGGTGTTTCATTCGCGCGTGCTGCATTTCGAAAACGACGAGCCGGTACAGATGGAAGAACGTTACGTGAATCCCGCGCTGGCGCCGGAATACGCGCGCCAGGATTTCACGACGATCACGCCGAACCAGTATCTGATGACCGCCGCGCCGCTGCAGCGCGTCGAGTATCGGATCGAGGCATCGGTGCCGTCGGCGGAAATTCGGCTCGCGCTCGCGATGGCCGAGCACGAGCCGTGTCTGCTGCTGCATCGGCGCACGTGGTCGCGCGATGCGGTGGCGTCGGTTGCGAATCTCTGGCATCCCGGCGACCGCTACCAATTCACCGGACACTTCTGAACGTGACGATCATTCGTGCCGATTCGCTGACGCCCACGCCGTGGAAGAACGGCGGCGGCATCACGCGCGAGATCGCGGCGGGGCCGCAGGGCGTGTCGCTCGATGCGTTCGCGTGGCGTCTGTCGCTCGCCGACGTCGCATCCGACGGCGCGTTCTCGAAGTTCGAGGGCGTCGATCGCGTGCTCGTGCTGCTCGACGGCGCGGGCATGCGTCTGACGGAAGCGCACGGCAACGTGCATGTCCTCGATGCGCCGCTCGCAATCGCGCGCTTTGCCGGCGAGACGCCGATTCACGCCACGCTCCTCGCCGGCCCGACGCGCGATTTCAACTTGATGGTGCGCCGCGATCGCGCGCGCGCAACGGTGAACGCCGGGCGCGCGTCATGCTCGCTCGCGTTCGAACACGACGTGACGTTTCTGTTCTGCGTGCAAGGGCGGCTCGACATCAAGTTCGCCGACGACACATGCCATACGCTCGAAGCAGGCGACACCTCGCGCATCGATGGCGCGAGCGCGCTCGAATGCGCGGTTCAGGATGGCGCATCGTGGCTGCATATCGGCATCGACATGATGTAGACGCGCATCGACATAACAACGGAGACAAGCGATGAACGCATTCTTCGCGGAGCACGCGCGCCTCGCCGATGGCTGGCGTCGCGACGTGCTGCTCGAATGGGACGACGCCGGCACGCTCGTGCGCGTCACGCCGGACAGCGCGGCGCCCGCGGGCGTCGAGCGCGCGAAAGGACCGATCCTGCCCGGCATGCCGAACCTGCACTCGCACGCGTTCCAGCGTGCGATGGCGGGCCTCACCGAGTATCGCGCGAGCGTCGCCGATACGTTCTGGAGCTGGCGCGATCTCATGTATCGCTTCGCCGCGCGGATCGGCCCGGAATCGATCGCGGATATCGCGCACTGGCTTTACATCGAGATGCTGAAGGCGGGCTACACGTCGGTGTGCGAGTTTCACTACGTGCATCACGCGCCCGATGGCGCGCCGTACGCGAATCGCGCGGAACTCGCGGAGCGCGTCGTCGATGCGGCGGAGCGCGCGGGCATCGGCATGACGATGCTGCCGGTGCTCTACGAATACAGCGGCTTCGGCAAGAGCGCGCCGCGCGACGATCAGCGGCGCTTTCTCAATACGCCCGATTCGCTGCTCGGGCTCATCGACGCACTCGCGCGCTCGCGGCCCGAAAACGGCGCGCGGCGTTACGGCGTCGCGCCGCATTCGTTGCGCGCGGTGTCGGGCGAATCGCTCGCGGCGCTCATCGAGGGAATCGATGCGCGCTTTGAGCGCGCGCCGGTGCATATCCATATCGCCGAACAGATGGCCGAAGTGGACGCCTGCGTCGCGGCTACGGGGCATCGTCCGGTGGACTGGCTGCTCGAACATTTCAACGTCGATGAGCGCTGGTGCCTCGTGCACGCGACGCACGTCGATGCCCGAGAATGCGCGCGTCTCGCGGCGAGCGGCGCGGTCGCGGGTCTGTGTCTCACGACCGAAGCGAATCTCGGCGACGGCGTGTTCCCGTCGCGCGATTATCTCGACGCGGGCGGGCGCATCGGCGTCGGGTCCGACAGTCATGTCGGCGTCGACTGGCGCTCGGAGCTGCGTCTGCTGGAATACGGGCAGCGCCTTTGCCGCCAGCAACGCAACGTGCTGGCGTCGCCGACGCAAAGCCGTCCGGCCGATCGTCTTTTCGATGCCGCGCTCGATGGCGGCGCGCACGCGACGGGACGCGCTGTCGGTGCGCTCGCGCAAGGCTTGCGCGCCGACTGGCTCGTGCTCGACGACGCGCATCCGGGCATCGGCGGACATGCGAGCGACGCGTGGATGTCGAGCGCGGTGTTTTGCGAGCATGGCGAGACGCCGATCCGCGATGTCTTCGTCTCCGGCCGCAAGGTGATCAACGCGCGCCGTCACGCCGACGAAGACGAAGCGCTCGCGCGTTATCGCGCCGCCTTGCGCGGCTTGCTGGATTGAGGTCTCACATGAACGGCTCTTCGATCTTCACGCTGGAACGCGGCAACGCGCCGCTCTTGATTTCGATTCCGCACCGCGGCACGCAGATTCCCTGCGCCCTCGCCGACGAGATGACGCCCGTCGCCAAGCTCACCGAGGATTGCGATTGGCATCTCGAACGCCTCTATGCGTTTGCGCGCGATCTGGGCGCATCGATCCTGACGCCGCACTACGCGCGCTATGTCGTCGATCTGAACCGCCCGCCCGACGACGCGAATCTCTATCCCGGCCGCGACACGACGGGGCTCTGTCCGGTCGATACCTTCGACAAGGCGCCGCTCTACAAGCCGGGCCACGAGCCGTCGCGCGATCAGATCGATGCGCGCCGCGCGATGTACTGGCAGCCGTATCACGATGCGCTCGCCGGCGAGCTCGATGCGCTGCGGCGGACGCACGGCCGCGTGCTGCTATGGGAAGCGCATTCGATCCGCTCGGTCGTGCCGCGCTTTTTCGATGGCCGCCTGACCGATTTCAACTTCGGCACGGCGGATGGCGCGTCGGCGGCGCCGGGGCTGGCGGAACGGCTTGCGAGCATCGTCGAGCGCGACGGCCGGTACACGACGGTGGCCAACGGGCGCTTCAAGGGCGGCTATATCACCCGGCGTTACGGGCGGCCCGAAGAGGGCGTTCACGCGGTTCAACTGGAGCTTACGCAGGTCAGCTACATGGAAGAAACGCCGCCATTTGCTTACGACGAAGACAAGGCGAACGCGATCGAACCGCTGTTGCGCGAGCTCGTATCCGCCGCGCTTGCCTATGTGACCGCGGCTTGCTGACTGTCAGCCGGATGACGAATTGCTGGCGTCGGCGTAATGGCCGGATCCGCAGCGATCTCGCGTGCGCGCGGCGGACGTGAAAATTACGCTGGAAAAACAGTAACTTAAGCAGGGTCCGCCACGCGATCCCGCGCACGCCGCGCAACACGGAGCGAAAGGCATTGTTGCGGTCCGGACAATTATGTTTCCTTGAAATTGGGGTTTCCCCTAAGTCCGTGGCCTCCTACACTGTGTTCAAGCGAAACGAAATCAGAAAACGCTTAAAAAGCTTCCGATTCGGTTTCGATTTCAAAACAAGACTACTGGAGGTTCATCATGATCAAGGCATTCGTTCCCGCACTCGTCGTCGCTGCTGCTTTGGCTGCCCCGACTTTCGCTTCGGCACAAAGCAATGCGCCGGTGACTCGCGCTCAAGTCCGCGCTGAACTGGTTCAACTGGAAAAGGCTGGCTACAACCCGTCGGAAGACCGCGTGAACTATCCGCAGAATCTGCAGGCCGCTCAAGCACGCGTGAACGCTGAAAATGGCGCGAACGCTTATGGTCCTTCGACCGCTGGCACTTCGCAATCGGGCGTAGCTGCTCCGGCCGCACGCGCCAACGTGTCGATGTCGGATCGCAACTCGGTCTACTTCGGTCACTAATCGAAGGTTGATGCAGCAGGGCAGTAGATGTGGTGAGCAGTAGCGGTTGAAGTAGCAGCAAGCATCAGAAAGTGCAGTACTTGCGAGAATGCAGTAGTAGTGCGTAGTAAAGCAGTACGGCAGCAAGAAGCAAGAAGCAAGCAGTGAACGCCGGCCGCCATCGAGCGGCCGGCGTTTTTTATTGCGCGTCGTCTTTCTCTTCGATGCGCGGCGACACCGCCCCGCACGCGCGAATCACGAGTCGCACGACTTCTTCCGTCTGTTCATCGAAGGCCTTGCGTGTGAGCGCGCGCTTGCCTTTCAACGCGCGTATCTGCGCATCGAAGTCGGCATAGTGCTGCGTGATCGCCCAGATCATGAACATGAACGTGTCCGGCTCGACCGGCGCGAGCAAGCCGCGCGCGATCCAGCTTTCGATGACGATGACGCGTGTATCGAGCCAGGGCTTCACGCGTTCGTTGAGAATGTCCTGCATGTGATGCGCGCCGTGGATGATCTCGCTCGCCCACACCTTCGAGCCGAGCGGCCTGCGTCGCGACAGGTCCATCTTTGCGCGCACATAGCCGCCGATCGCTTCCACGGGATCGTCGCTGCATTCGAAGGTATCCGCCGCGCGATGCCAGTCCTCGAACAGATCTTCGAGCACGCGCCGATAGAGCGCGAGCTTTGTCGGGAAGTAGTAATGCAGGTTGGCCTTCGGCAAGCCGGCGCGTTCGGCGATCATCGCCGTGCTCGCGCCTTCGAGTCCTTTCTCCGCGAACACTTCCTCGGCGCAAGCGAGAAGCTGCGCTTCGTTGCTCTCGCGGATTTGCGCCTTGCTACGCCGTGAAGGCGGCGCAGTGTCTTCGTTTCCGGCGATGCCGTTCGCCGCGTCGTCGTATCTCATCGTCGAGTTCTTCATCGTCGAATTCTTGGGCCGTGTGCCGCATCGTGCCTGATTCGCGTCATTCGTGCCATTCGCATGTTTGGCGCTGCATCGCGTCGAAAAAGCCATTGCACCCAATAGCTGCCGATGCTGCATCGCAATGGCACGCTTATCGCTTTATTTGCTCGGTGTTTGCCCGCACACGAAAGACGTTGATTTGCTTATTTTAATCGGCTACAACCTGTCCAACTGGACAGGATTTGAAGAGCGCTCGGTTTATCGAAGAGGCGTGTCGTTCGCATCATTCATCGCATAAGAAAAACGTGCACCGGGCGCGTGCAGCATCGCACCGCAAACGTCCGGCATGCACGAAACGAAGTCACTCACATACGAAGTCCGATCGTAAGGAGCGAGGCGAATGAACGTCGTAACGGATGCAATCAGAGAAGCTGGTCTCGATACGTCCATCAAGGTGAACGGTCAGCGTCTATGGGACAGCCTGATGACGATGGCCAAAATCGGCGCGACACCGAAGGGCGGTGTCTGCCGTCTCGCGCTGACCGATCTCGATCGCGAAGGGCGCGATCTCATCGTGAGCTGGGCGAAGGCAGCGGGCTGCACGGTGAGCGTCGATCAGATGGGCAACGTGTTCATGCGCCGCGCAGGACGCAATCTCGACGCGCTGCCGGTGGTTACTGGCTCGCACGCGGATTCACAGCCTACGGGCGGGCGCTTCGACGGCATCTACGGCGTGCTTGGCGGACTCGAAGTGATCCGCTCGCTCAACGATCGCGGCATCGAAACCGAGCATCCGATCGAAGTCGTCATCTGGACCAACGAGGAAGGCTCGCGCTTCGCACCGGCGATGGTTGCGTCGGGCGTGTTCGCGGGCGTGTTCTCGCTCGATTACGGTCTGTCGCGCAAGGACGTCGATGGCAAGACGATCGGCGAAGAACTCGAGCGCATCGGTTATGCGGGCGATGTGCCGTGCGGCGGCCGCAAGCTGCACGCGGCGTTCGAGCTGCATATCGAGCAAGGGCCGATACTCGAGGCCGAAGACAAGACGATCGGCGTCGTCACCGATGCGCAAGGTCAGCGCTGGTACGAGATCACGCTGACGGGCCAGGAAGCCCACGCAGGCCCGACCCCGATGCCGCGCCGCAAGGATGCGCTCCTCGGCGCATCGCGCGTGGTCGATCTCGTGAACCGCATCGGCCTCGACAACGCGCCGCTCGGGTGCGCGACGGTCGGCATGATGCAAGTGCATCCGAACTCGCGCAACGTGATTCCGGGCCGCGTGTTCTTCACCGTCGATTTCCGTCATCCCGACGATGCCGTGCTCGCGCGCATGGATGCCGCGTTGCGCGAGGGCGTGGCACGCATCGCGGGCGAGATCGGTCTGGAGACCGCGCTCGAACAGATCTTCTACTACGAGCCCGTCAAGTTCGACGCCGCGTGCGTCGCTTCCGTGCGGGCGGCGGCGCAGCGCTTCGGCTATTCGCATCGCGACATGGTGTCGGGCGCGGGCCACGATGCGTGCTATCTCGCGCAGGTCGCGCCGACGTCGATGGTGTTCGTGCCGTGCGTCGATGGCATCAGCCACAACGAGATCGAAGACGCGACGCAGGAATGGATCGAGGCAGGCGCGAACGTGCTGCTGCACGCAATGCTGGAGCGCGCGTCGGAACCGGCTTCATAAGCGACGTTTTCTGTTGTTACGTTCAGCACTGTCCGCGTCGATCGAACGCGGACGGCGGGCACTCGTACGTCCTCACAAGGAACGCGCATGACCATGAAATCGACCGGCGATATCGCGAGCCATCGCCTCACGCAGGAACAGCTCGCATGCGAATTCGCGGATGTCGCGCCGCTCCTCGACGCCACCGCCGCCGCTGCCGCCGCGAGCCGCTGCCACTACTGCTACGACGCGCCGTGCGTCCAGGCATGTCCGACGAGCATCGACATTCCAGGCTTCATCCGCAAGATCGGCAACGGCAATCTGAAGGGCGCGGCCGTCGATATCCTGTCGGCCAATCCGCTCGGCGGAATGTGCGCGCGCGTGTGCCCGACGGAGATTCTTTGCGAGGGTAGTTGCGTACGCAACCATCCGGGCGACGAGCCGGTGAAGATCGGCGCGTTGCAGCGTCATGCGACCGATTGGGCGATGGCCAAAGGCGTCGCGTTATTCGAACGCGCGCCGGAAACCGGGCGCCGCATTGCGATCGTCGGTGCGGGACCGGCGGGACTCGCGTGTGCATATCGGCTTGCCCTTGCGGGGCATCGCGCGGTGATCTTCGATGCGCGCGAGAAGCCAGGCGGACTCAACGAATACGGCATTGCTGCGTACAAGACCGTCGAGGATTATGCGCAGCGCGAAATCGAATGGCTGTATTCGATCGGCGGCATCGAGATCAACATAGGTCGGTCGCTCGGCCGCGACTTCACGCTCGACGAGTTGCGCAAGCAATACGACGCAGTGTTCATCGCGTTCGGCCTTGCTGGCGTGCGCGAGCTGGCGCTCGAAGGCGAAGCGCTCGAAGGCGTGATGAACGCGGTCGATTTCATCGAGCAAGTGCGCGAGGCAGATGATCTCGCGAGCGTGCCGGTCGGGCGGCGCGTCGTCGTGATCGGCGGCGGCAACACCGCGGTCGATGCGTGCGTTCAAAGCCGCAAACTTGGCGCGACGAACGTGACGATGGCGTATCGGCGGGGCGTCGAGAACATGAGCGCGACGTGGGCCGAACGTGAGTTCGCGCAGACGAACGGCGTGAGCATCGTCACGCACGCGAATCCGGTGCGATTGGTCGGCGATAACGGGCAGGTGACGGGCGTCGAGTTCGAACGCGGCGGCGAGCGCTTCGTGATCGAAGCGGACATGGTGCTGAAGGCGATCGGGCAAACGCTTGTTCCCGTCGGAATCGATCGCGAGTTATTGACGCTCGATGGCGGGCGCATCGTCACCGACGAGAACCGTCAGACGACGCTCGCGAAAGTCTGGGCCGGCGGCGATTGCGCGACCCATGAAGGACTCGATCTCACCGTGCAGGCCGTACAGGACGGCAAGCTGGCGGCCGCGTCCATCGACGCGTCGTTCGAACTGACTGCGATCAAAGCCGCCTGAGCCAAAAGGAGAACCACGAACATGGCCGATCTGACTTGCAACATCGCCGGCATCACGTCGCCGAATCCTTTCTGGCTCGCGTCTGCGCCGCCGACCGACAAAGCCTACAACGTCAACCGCGCTTTCGAAGCGGGCTGGGGCGGCGTCGTGTGGAAGACGCTCGGGCTTGATCCGCACGTCGTGAACGTGAGTTCGCGTTACGGCGCGGTGCAATGGAACGGACAAAGAATCGCAGGACTGAATAACATCGAACTGATTACGGACAGACCGCTCGACGTGAACTTGCGCGAGATCGAACAGGTGAAGCGCGACTGGCCCGATCGCGCGCTTATCGTCTCGTTGATGGTTCCGTGCAACGAGAAGGACTGGAAGTGGATTCTCACGCAAGTGGAAGACACGGGCGCAGATGCGGTGGAACTGAACTTCGGTTGTCCGCATGGCATGAGCGAACGCGGCATGGGCGCGGCCGTCGGACAAGTGCCTGAATATGTCGAAATGGTGACGCGCTGGGTGAAGGAAGGCACGAAGCTGCCGTGCCTCGTGAAGCTCACGCCGAACATCAGCGATATTCGCATGGGTTCGCGCGCCGCGTTCAAAGGCGGCGCCGATGGCGTGTCGCTCATCAACACGATCAACTCGATCGTTGCGGTCGATCTCGATCAGATGGCGCCGATGCCGACCGTCGACGGCAAGGGCACGCACGGCGGCTATTGTGGTCCCGCCGTGAAGCCGATCGCGCTGAACATGGTCGCCGAAATCGCGCGCGATCCGCAGACGCCGAATCTGCCTATCTCCGGCATCGGCGGCATTTCATCGTGGCGCGATGCGGCGGAATTCATGGTGCTTGGCGCGGGCAGCGTGCAGGTGTGCACGGCCGCGATGCACTACGGCTTTCGCATCGTGTCCGATCTCGCCGATGGCCTCTCGAACTGGATGGACGAGAAAGGCTACGCAACGCTCGATGACATTCGCGGGCGCGCCGTGCCGAACGTCACGGACTGGAAGCATCTCAATCTCAAGTACGACATCAAGGCGCGCATCGATCAGGACAAGTGCATCCAGTGCGGGCTGTGTCATATCGCTTGCGAGGACACATCGCATCAGGCGATCCTGAAGGAGAAGGACGGCAAGCGTCATTTCGAAGTGGTCGATTCGGAATGCGTCGGCTGCAATCTGTGCATGCACGTTTGTCCTGTCGAGCAGTGCATCACGATGGAACGCGTCGATGCGGGCGAATATGCGAACTGGACCACGCATCCGAACAATCCCGCGCGCATCGATGCGGAAGAACCCGCGAAAGCGGCATGAACATAGACATAACGTAGCGCTCGTCGTCGTTGAATCCCCATGATCAACCGCACACTCAACCGGAGTGCATCCGATGAATCAGACAGCGCATGACGTCGAGACGAGCAGCTTGTATAACGATGACCTCGCACCGACCGGCCCCGCACAGCGCACGTGGAAGTGGTATCACTTCGCGGCGTTGTGGGTCGGCATGGTGATGAACATTGCGTCATACATGCTGGCCGCGGGTCTCACGGACCAGGGCATGTCGCCGTGGCAGGCGGTGTTGACGGTTCTGCTCGGCAACATGATCGTGCTCGTGCCGATGTTGCTGATCGGCCATGCGGGCGCGAAGCACGGCATTCCGTATGCGGTACTCGTGCGCTCGTCGTTCGGCACGCAAGGCGCGAAGTTGCCGGCGCTGCTGCGTGCGATCGTCGCGTGCGGTTGGTACGGCATTCAGACGTGGCTGGGCGGCAGCGCCATCTATACGCTCTTGAATATCCTGACGGGAAACGCATTGCATGGCGCGGCGCTGCCGCTCATCGATATCTCGCTCGGACAACTTGCGTGCTTTCTCGTGTTCTGGGCCTTGCAGCTCTACTTCATCTGGCACGGCACCGATTCGATTCGCTGGCTCGAAAGTTGGTCTGCGCCGATCAAGGTTGTGATGTGCATCGCGCTCGTGTGGTGGGCGACGAGCAAGGCGGGCGGCATCGGTTCCATGCTTTCGGCGCCGTCGCAGTTCGTCGCGGGCGGCAAGAAGGAGGGGCTTTTCTGGGCTACGTTCTGGCCGGGGCTCACGGCGATGGTCGGCTTCTGGGCGACGCTCGCGCTGAACATTCCCGACTTCACGCGCTTCGCGCGCACGCAACGCGATCAGGTGATCGGGCAATCGATCGGCCTGCCTGTGCCGATGGCGCTGCTCTCGGTGATCTCGGTTGTCGTCACGTCGGCGACGGTCGTGATCTACGGCAAGGCGATCTGGGATCCGATCGATCTCACGAGCCGCATGACGGGCATCGGTGTGGGCGTGGCACTGATCATCCTCACGCTCGATACGATGTGCTGCAATCTGGCGGCCAATCTCGTTGGACCGGCTTACGATTTTTCGAGCCTTTGGCCGAAGGGGATTTCGTATCGCGCGGGCGGCATGATTACGGCGACGATAGCCATCGTCATGATGCCTTGGAAGATTCTCGCGACTACGCAGGGTTACATCTTCACGTGGCTCGTGGGCTATTCGGCGCTGCTCGGTCCGGTCGCGGGCATTCTGATGGTCGATTACTTTTTGATTCGCGGCACGCGGCTCGATCAGCGCGAACTCTTCGATGAAGACGGTGAGTATTCGTATAGCGGCGGATGGAATGTGGCGGCGGTGGTGGCGCTTTTGGTCGGCGTGCTGCCGAATCTGCCGGGTTTTTTGCACACTGCGTTTCCGGGTTCCTTTCCTAACGTGCCCGCGTTTTTCAATACGCTCTATACGTATGCGTGGTTCGTTGGTCTCGTGCTGGCTGCCGTTGTGTATGGATCGTGGATGAAGTTGCGCGGTGGCGCGCGGGCCAGGGTTTTGAGTGCTTGAGTTTTTCGCTTTCGCTTTTGCTTTTGCTTTTGCTTCGCCGGATCCCGTTTTCTTTGTGGTCTATGAGCGTTGCCCCTGTGCGGGGCGGCAGTCACTTTCTTTGCTGCTGCAAAGAAAGTAACCAAAGAAAGCAGCTCGTTAAGGCCCGCGGTCACACGCAATTTGGGTAGTTCTCTCGTTGCAGATGGCACTCGCCTAAAGAGTGCCATCGAAGGACTCACCGGGCTTGGATCGCGCACGGTCTGACAAGCTAGTTTTCCAAGGGCGCTGGATCAGCACGAAACAGCTTCGGCACAGCGCTACGCGCTGCCGCCGGGTCTGCAAGGGAAACCAACGTGAGGAACACGCGGCGTGGTCAGAGGGAAGGGTAAGTAGAGAAGCACTCGCGGACCCGATTGGCCGTTCGGCCGCGAAGCGGGCTGGAGCTATTTGGTGCTGAACCAGTTTGTTGTGTGGTGCGATGACACAGACCGTGCGCGAGCCAAGCCCGATGGGGCCTATGAGGGCACTCTTTAGGCAGCCCACGATGGACGAGAGGACTACCCAAATTGCGTGTGACCGCGGGCGTATCGGGAGCTGCTTTCTTTGCTTACTTTCTTTGCAGCAGCAAAGAAAGTGAGTGCCGCCCCGCACAGGGGCAGTGCTAATAGACCGACACGAACAAAGGATTTCACGAGAGCGGAAGCGAACAAGCAACGCAACGCAACGCAACGCAACGACAACCCCCCCGGAGGGACACTTCAATGCCAACATTGATCCGCGGCGGCACCATCATCGACGCTGACCGCACCTACCGCGCCGATGTTCTCTGCGCAGACCCGCAAGCCGGTGGCACGATCCTGGCGATAGGCCTCGACATAGAGGCACCGTCCGATACGCACACCATAGACGCCGGCGGTCAGTACGTCATGCCGGGCGGCATCGATCCGCACACGCACATGGAACTGCCCTTCATGGGCACCACCGCGAGCGACGATTTCTATACCGGCACCGCAGCGGGATTGTCAGGCGGCACGACGAGTATCATCGACTTCGTGATTCCGAGCCCGAAGCAACCACTCATGGATGCGTTCAAAGAATGGCGCGGCTGGGCTGAGAAAGCATCGGCGGACTACGGCTTTCACGTCGCGGTGACGTGGTGGGACGAGTCGGTGCATCGCGACATGGGCCTGCTGGTTCACGAACACGGTGTGTCGAGCTTCAAGCACTTCATGGCCTACAAAAACGCAATCATGGCCGACGACGAAGTGCTCGTGAACAGCTTCACGCGCTCGCTTGAACTCGGCGCGCTGCCGACCGTGCACGCGGAAAACGGCGAGCTCGTCTTTCAGTTGCAGAAGCAACTACTTGCGAAAGGCTTCAGGGGACCGGAGGCGCATCCGTTGTCGCGTCCGCCCGAAGTGGAAGGCGAGGCGGCCAATCGCGCGATCCGCATCGCGCAAGTGCTCGGCGTGCCGCTCTATATCGTGCATGTGTCGGCGAAAGATGCAGTCGATGTCATCGCCAAGGCGCGCAACGAAGGACTGCGCGTGTTCGGTGAAGTGTTGCCGGGCCATCTGGTGATCGATGAATCGGTGTATCGCGATCCCGACTGGACGCGCGCCGCCGCGCACGTGATGAGCCCGCCGTTTCGCACGAGCGAGCACCGCGAAGCATTGTGGCGCGGGCTGCAATCGGGACAGCTTCATACGACGGCGACGGATCATTGCGTGTTCTGCGCATCGCAGAAGGCGATGGGCCGCGAGGACTTCACGAAGATCCCCAACGGTTGCGGCGGCGTGGAAGATCGCATGTCGGTGCTGTGGCATCACGGCGTCAACATGGGACGTCTCACGCCGAACGAATTCGTGCGCGTGACATCGACGAACGCGGCGCAAATCTTCAATCTCTATCCGCGAAAGGGGGCGGTGCAGATAGGCGCGGACGCAGATCTCGTCGTATGGGATCCGAACGCGACGCGCACGATCTCCGTAAAGGCGCATCATCAAAAGGTCGATTTCAACGTCTTCGAAGGCATGCAAGTGCAGGGCGTCGCGACGCACACGCTCACGCGCGGCGCGCTCGCGTGGACCGACGGCGATCTGCGCGCGGAACGCGGCGCGGGACAGTATCTGAAGCGTCCGCCGAACGCGTCGTACTTCGAGGCGGCGCGCGTCGCCAACAAGCTGAAGGAACCGCATCCGGTGAATCGCACTGAATCGGCTTGATTTGGGCATCGGTCGACGAAGCTCCGCGTTGCATTCGACGCGGAGTTTTGTCACGTTTCGCGGCGTGGTCACGCGCCTGCAAGCATAATCCGGCAGGCTATCGATTTTTTGCGCCGCCCGATCATGCCGATGAAAATCACAAAGAAGCTACGCCGCCTCGCCGCGCCCGGTTTGCTCTGTCTGCCGCTCGCGTGCGCGGCAAATCCCAACGCGCTGTGGGAAATCGTCCACGACTACTGCGAGCCCGCCGCCGAGGGCGCGCAGGTCCGGCAGAAATGCGCGGACGTGAATCTGGCGGGCGGCTATGCGGTGCTGAAGGATATCGTCGGCGTCGCGCAATATCTGCTGATTCCGACCGCGCGCGTGACCGGCATCGAAAGTCCCGAACTGCTCGAGCCCCACGCGCCGAATTACTTTCGCGACGCATGGAATGCGCGCGGCTATGTCTTTCGCGCGTTGCGCCGGACGCTGCCGCGCGACGAAATTTCGCTCGCGATCAACTCGGCAAGCGGGCGCACGCAGAATCAATTGCACATTCATATCGACTGTCTCGCGTCGGATGTCGCCCAGACGCTGCGCGAACTGGGACCGGGCATCGGCACGGCGTGGAAGCCGCTGCCGGTGAGATTGCGCGGCCATGTGTACAGCGCGATGCGTATCGATGATGCTGATCTCGCGCATACGGATCCCTTCAAGCTCGTCGCGCCCTATGCCGCAAGCCGCGGCCAGACCATGGGCGAACAGACGCTGCTGCTCGTCGGCGCCGTGCGTGGCGATGGCGCGCATGCGTTCTTTCTTCTCAACGATCACGTTCAGCCAGGCAACTGGGCGTCATCCGAAGAGCTGCAGGATCATACGTGCTCGTTGGCCAATCGGTCTATAGAAAAGCCGTGAGGTTTTCAGAAGAATGAAGTGACGCAAATCGTTCGGAGTTCGGATGAATCGCAATCCGCAAATCAGAACTTTCGCGCCTTGTCACTTCTACTTCTGGGAACCACAATGAATGCACTTCGACATCACGTTTGACCCGTTGAAGGACGCGATCAATCGGCTTCAGCATGGTGTGTCGCTGGAGCTTGCGAGGGAGATTGCGTGGGACGATGTCGCGCCGAAGGTTGATGGTCGTCGCGACTATGGAGAGGTACGCGAAGTCGGTTTCGCGCCTATTCGAGGCCTCATGGTTTGCGTAGCGTTCACGCAGAGAAACGAAACGCGGCGCATCATCAGTTTGCGCCGCGCCAGCAGAAGAGAGATAAATCGGTATGCAACAAACGTATAGAGGATTCATCCTTCCTACGCCCGAGGAAGAGGCGGCGATTCAGCGCGGCATCGAACTCGATCCGGATACGTGGAATCTGTCCTACGAAGAGTTTGAGCGACTGGAATCATCCGCCGCTTATCATCGTCGGCAGTCGATGTCTGGCGAGCTTCCGGCCGCATGACCCTCATCCCGCGTCGCGCGTGTTCATCCGATGCGCAAACACACGCGGCGCGATCCCTTCGACACGCGCTTCCGGCAAGACGCGCTTCAACGTTCGCAAGGTGAACGCAAGGTCTTCGCTAGCAGTATCGAATTCGAGCCGCAGTTCGCAGCCTTCACGCTGCGCCTGACTCACGTAGATGCCAAGCGGCGAATGAAACAACGCGCGTATGCGTTCCCGCGACGCTTCGCTATCCGCGAAATGCGCAAGCGCCAGAACCCGCACACGTTGACATGCACCTAACCCATCATCCTGCAATTTTCGACGGCTGACCGCCCACGCAAGCGACATATCCATGGCCGTTGCTCCATCACGTTTCCCTTGTGTAGAAGGATACGGCGGCTCGCGTCAACGTCACGCAAAGACATGTGCGCCGCGTGTAAAAAACGTATCAATCGAAGCCATGAAAGACCGCATCGTCCGGACCGATGGAAGCAGGCGACTTCCATGCCGCATCGCGCATCGAGTGACGCACCTGATGCTCGACGCCGAGCAGCACCGCGAAAATCGCCATGCGAACCGCAATGCCGTTGTCGGTCTGACGGAAGATCGCGAGGCGCGAGTCGTGATTCAGGTCGGTGGCGAGATCGTTCGCACCGGGGCGGCTGTCGCGCGGCAGCGGATGCATGATGAGCGTGTCGCGTCCGCATACATCGTCGACGAGCGCCTGGTTGATCTGGAAATCCGGCGTATAGCCTTCGATGGACTCATCGGCGAAACGCTCTTTCTGGATGCGCGTCGCGTAGACCACGTCGGCGCCCGCGAGTCCCGCGCGCAAGTCGCTCGTCTGTTCGATCACATGATCGCCGCGCGCGATGCGCTCGATGATATGCGCCGGCATCTCCAGCGAACCCGGCGACACGAGCGTAAATTTCAGTCCTTTGTAAAGCGAGAGCAGCTTGGCGAGCGAATGCACGGTGCGGCCGTACTTGAGATCGCCGACCATCGCGATATGCGCGCCATCGACGATCTTGCCGAGACGCGAAAACTCGCGCTGGATCGTATACAGATCGAGCAGCGCCTGACTCGGATGCTCGCCCGGGCCGTCGCCGGCATTGATGACGGGAATGTTCGTCGCGCGCGCGAATTCCGCGACGGAGCCTTGCTCCGGATGCCGCACGACAATCGCGTCGGCGTATCCGCTGATGACGCGGCTCGTGTCGTAGATCGACTCGCCTTTCGCCATCGACGAAAAGGTGAAGCCGGTCGTGTCGCACACGGAGCCGCCGAGGCGCGCGAACGCCGCGCCGAAACTCACGCGCGTGCGCGTGCTGGCCTCGAAGAACAGATTTGCAAGCACCGCGCCTTCGAGCACGCGCGTGATTTTTTTGCGCCGCGCGATGGGCTGCATCATGTCGGCCGTGCGGAACAGCGCTTCAGCCGAGTCGCGCGAAAACTGGTCGATCGAAAGCAATTGCGGCCGGCCTTCGAAGTCGATGGTCAAATGTGCGCTTTGCGTATATGGGCCACCTTCCGGCAAACCGCCGAGAATCTCGCCGACATAGCGCGCGGCGATCTCCGGCATCGCGCGCGACTCCGGCGATTCGTCCGGCAGCAACCATGTGTCCAGCGCACGCCGCGACACGCCGATGCGCGATGCGAACGCGTCGCGCGTCATGTTCAGACGCCGCATCGCATCGCGAAGAATCGTCTGCTGCTGAAGTTCCTGAGTCACCGTCACCGCTCCCGAAATATACGCGGTGCGTATATTAGGTCACTCGCCGATCAGATGCAAGACGAGTTCGCGCTGATGCTGCGCCGTCCGGTGCTCGAACACGTAGATGCCCTGCCAAGTGCCGAGCACCATCCGGCCGGCCTCGACGGGAATCGAAAGCTGCACCGTGGTCAGCGCGGTGCGCAGATGCGCGGGCATGTCGTCGGGGCCTTCGGTGTCGTGCACGTAGCGGCCGGGCGCTTCGGGCGCGACCGACTCGAAATAGCGTTCGAGATCCACGCGCACGTCGGGGTCGGCGTTCTCCTGAATCAGCAACGATGCCGACGTATGCCGGCAAAACAGCGTGAGCAAGCCAGTGCGGATGTCCTGAAGGTCGATCCAGTGATCGACGTCGTGGGTGACTTCGTGCAGGCCGCGCGAGCCTGTCGCGACCGTCAGATGGTGGAGTGCCTGTTTCATGTCGGTCTCGGTGCGAGGAATGGGCGGTGCGCCACATCGTGAGTTTACCGGCTTCCCGCGTGGCGTTCGATTCGACGCGATGAACTATGCTGTCTGGACGATGGCTCCACGAAAGGCGCGCACGATGACACGAAACGCGGCTTACGGAACGCTCGCGCTGGCGGCTGTGCTCGCCGCGGCCCCGTACGGGACACACGCCGAAGAAAGGCGCGAGAACCGCGGCAACGATCCGTTTCTGCACGTTTCGAGCGCCATCGCCGATTGCGCCGCTCCGCGCGGCCCGTTCGAAACGCATCAGGAATGGCTCGACGAAGCGCATTACCGCATCGAACGCGGCAATAGCTGCTGGATCGCGGGGCGCTGCCGGCTCGCCAACAGCTACGACTACGACAAGGAAATTGCCGAAAGCGTGACGCGGCGCCTGAATTCGCTCAACGCCTCGCTGCAGTGGCGCGAGAAAACGAGTTTGTGGCTCACGTTGCAGCGCCGCTTCATCTATCTCGACGGCTGCGTGTCGGGCGACTTCGACACGGCGCGCTTCGTGAAAGAGCTCGGCGAAACGGCCGATGTCGAAAAGGTCATCGACCGAACGACGCGCCGGCCGTGATCTCGCAATTGACCTAAGCTAAAAGAGAGACCAAACACGAGGAACCGCCGCGCATATGCGCGTCCGGCTTTCGCCGATGAAAACGAACTTCGCTGACTGGCTGTGCAGACGCGTGCGCCACGCGCTGCTGCTGATGGCGTTCGCCCTCGTGCCGATGAGCGCCGTAGCCGCCGTGGCGGCGCCCGTCGTCGTGATTCCGCTGAAGGGCGCGATCGGGCCGGCGAGCGCGGATTACGTCGTGCGCTCGCTCGCCCGCGCCGCAGACGAGCACGCGCAACTCGTCGTGCTCGAACTCGACACGCCCGGCGGCCTCGATCTCTCGATGCGCTCGATCATTCAGGCGATGCTCGCGTCGCCGGTGCCGGTGGCCGCGTTCATCGCGCCGAGCGGGGCGCGCGCTGCGAGCGCGGGCACGTACATCACGTACGCGAGCCATATCGCCGCGATGGCGCCCGGCACGAATCTGGGCGCGGCGTCGCCGGTGCAGCTTGGCATCGGCGGATCGGAGCGCGAGGGCAAGGCGGCGTCGAACGCAGACGCGCAGTCGACCGAAACGCGCAAGCAGATGCAGGACGCCGCCGCCTACATCCGCGGCCTCGCGCAATTGCGCGGACGCAACGTGCAATGGGCCGAGCGCGCGGTGCGCGAGGCGGTCGCGTTATCGGCGACGGAAGCGCTGGAGCAGAAGGTCATCGACGTGACCGCCAACGACGTTCCCGACCTGCTCGCGAAACTCGACGGCCGTCATGTCAAAACCGCGAGCGGCGATCGCGTTCTCGCGACGAAACAGGCGCCGCTCGTCGTGCTGCAACCCGACTGGCGCAGCCGCTTTCTCGCGACGATCACCGACCCGAGCGTCGCGCTCATCCTGATGATGATCGGCATGTACGGCCTCTTCTTCGAGTTCGCGAATCCGGGCATGGTGCTGCCGGGCGTCGCGGGCGCGATCTGCCTGCTCGTCGGATTGTTCGCTTTGCAACTATTGCCGATCAGTTTCGTCGGACTCGGATTGATCGTGCTCGGCATGGGCTTTCTCGTCGCGGAAATGTTTCTGCCGACATTCGGCTCGCTCGGCATCGGCGGAATCATCGCGTTCGCGATCGGCGCGCTCATGCTGATCGATACCGACGTCCCCGGCTTCGGCATTCCGGTCGGGCTCGTTGCCGGGCTCGCGCTCTTCACGGCGCTCTTCGTGTTCACCGTGTCGGGCGTCGCGTTGAAAGCGCGCAAGCGGCCCGTCGTGAGCGGCGGCGAAGCGATGCTCGGCACCATCGGCGTGATGCTGGCGCACGAATCCGGCAGCGGCTGGGCGCGCGTGCAGGGCGAACGCTGGCGCGTGCAGGCGGACGCGCCGCGAGCGTTGCCGCAAGAAGGCGCGCGCGTGCGGGTGATTTCGCGCCACGGTCTTACGCTGACCGTCGAGCCGCTCGAAGGCGAACGCGAGGCGGGCCATTCCTGAACACATCGACAACGAGGCTTGAAAAATGGGGCTTACCTTCGGTTTCAGCGGCATTGTCATTGCGTTCGTCGTCTTCATCGTCGCGTCGGCGGTGCGTATTTTTCGCGAGTACGAGCGCGGCGTCGTGTTCATGCTCGGGCGCTTCTGGAAGGTGAAAGGGCCGGGGCTCGTGCTCATCATTCCGGTCGTGCAGCAGGTCGTGCGAATGGACTTGCGCACCGTCGTGTTCGACGTGCCGCCGCAGGACGTCATCACGCGCGACAACGTGTCGGTGAAGGTGAATGCGGTCGTGTACTTTCGCGTCGTCGATCCGGAGAAGGCGGTGATTCAGGTCGCGCGTTTTCTCGAAGCAACGAGCCAGCTCGCACAAACGACGTTGCGCGCGATTCTCGGCAAGCACGAGCTCGACGAGTTGCTGTCCGAGCGCGAGCGCCTCAATACCGACATCCAGCGCGTGCTCGATTCGCAGACGGACGCATGGGGCATCAAGGTATCGAACGTCGAGATCAAGGACGTCGACATCAACGAAACGATGATCCGCGCGATCGCCCGCCAGGCCGAAGCGGAGCGCGAGCGGCGCGCGAAGATCATCCATGCGGAAGGCGAGTTGCAGGCATCGGAGAAGCTGCTGCAAGCGGCGCAGATGCTCGCGCAGCAGCCGCAGGCGATGCAGTTGCGCTATCTGCAAACGCTCACGTCGATCGCCGGCGACAAGAACTCGACGATCGTCTTTCCGGTGCCGGTCGATCTCGTGAGTTCCGTCATCGACCGGCTGACCAAAGGCTCGACGCAAACCTAGACGAGAGCAGGGAAGTCGATCACCGTGTCGTTCACGCGGTTCACGAGGTTCGTGAAATTGATGACGCTCATCGCAAACAGCGTGTCGATGACTTGCGCTTCCGAATAGCCCGCTTCGCGCACTTCGGTAAGACGCGCCGCGTCGATCGTGCCGGTCGTGCCCGCGACATGCCGCACGAAGCGCACGAGCGCATCGCGCTTTGCATTGCCGGTCGCTTCGCCCGCGCGAATTTGCTGCGTTTCCTTCTGCGACAGCCCGACCATCTTGCCGACGAGCGTATGCGCGGCGGCACAGTAATCACAGCCCGCGAGTTCGCTGACGGCGAGCTTGATCGCTTCGACATCGGCCTTGTCGAGGCTGCTCTTCGCGAGAATCGCATCGCCGTTGAGCGCTGCGCCGAGCGCGGCCGGGCTATGCGTGCCGATGGTCGCGTAAGCGTTCGGCACCTTGCCCGCGGCCTTCTTGATCGCGGCGAAAAGATCGGCGGTGACGCCCGTTGCTTCGTTGACGTTGATTTGGGAAAGACGTGACATGGTGTGCTCCTTCGTTCGGTGGTTGGCCATGTGGATGGCATGGGTTGAACTTTAGGCGCGTGCGTCTTTCGCGTGAATGCTCGCGCGGCTCGTAAAACCGC
This sequence comes from Caballeronia sp. AZ1_KS37, assembly GCF_023631165.1. Classification (NCBI taxonomy): domain Bacteria; kingdom Pseudomonadati; phylum Pseudomonadota; class Betaproteobacteria; order Burkholderiales; family Burkholderiaceae; genus Caballeronia; species Caballeronia sp. AZ1_KS37. The sequence goes on from NZ_JALQDP010000029.1 coordinate 119,287, forward strand.
GCGATCGTCTCATCGTGCGAATGCGGCGGCTTCGTGCCATGATCGGGGCTTCCGCACGCATCGCGAACGCGCACATGGACTATCTGACGAGCCTGAAGGTGTTTTGCACGGTGGTCGAAGCGAAGAGCTTCGCGCGTGCGGCCGACATACTCGGCTTGTCGCCGCCCGTCGTATCGCGTGCCATCGCCGGCCTCGAAGACCGCCTCGGCAGCCGGCTCTTCAATCGCACGACGCGGCAGATCTCGCTGACGGAAACCGCCGAGCGCTTCTTCGCCGACTGCTCGCGTCTGCTCGACGAATTGCAGGCGATGGAAGAGCGCGCGTCGAACCGCGCGAGCGAAGCGACCGGCCTGTTGCGGCTCGTCTCGCACACGACCGTGATGATGAGCCGCTACGCGCCGCTCGTCGCGAGCTTCAGGCGCGCGCATCCGCATGTGCGCCTCGACGTGACGCTGACGGAGCGACCCATCGATCTCGTCGGCGAAGGCTACGATCTCGCCATCGTGCTGCCGTTCATGCTATCGACCGATACCGCCGTCACGCGCCTGCTGGAAACCATTCCGCTCGTGCTCGTCGCGAGCCCCGCGTATCTCGCGCAACGTCCCGCGCCGCGCCATCCGTCCGAACTCGCCGATCATGTGTTCGTGCCGATGTCGCCGTCGATCCGCAAGCCGGCGGTCACGTTCCGCATCGGCGGCGAGGAACTGCGCGTGCCGCTCAGTCACGACATCACGTCGAACAGTGCGGTGTTCAATCGCGAGATGGCCTTGCAGGGCTTCGGCATCGGCGTGTTGCCGACGGCGCTCGTGGCCGAAGAGGTCGCGTCGGGGCGGCTCATCACGCTGCTCGACGCCTACGAGCGCGTCGATTCCGCGATCGAAATCCGGATCGCGTACAGCACGCGCGCGCTGTTGCCGGCCAAGGTGCGCGCGTTCGTCGAGCATGCCGTGCGCTTCTGCGCCGACGGGAGCCTGCGTCCCGACGCGCCGGCAAACCGTCTTCGCGCCTTGTAGCACAGGCTCGGCGCGATTCTTTCCGTCTGCGTCATTCATTCATGCGCGCCGTGACGGTTGACTTGGTGCATATGCACAACTAGTCTTCCGGGCTATGACGGGCAATGGATTCAAGCCTTCCTTCAAACTTAATTGTGCATATGCACTCATCGCAGATGACGACTCCTACGACGAATATTCCTTCGGTAGCGGCGCCGGCGCTCGCGCGGCCCGCGCGCAAGATTCCCTGGATGCTGCTCGCGCTTGGCCTGGTCGGGCTCGTGCTGATCGCGGCGGCCACGTACTGGGCGCTCGTGCTGCGCTTCATTCAGACGACCGACGATGCCTACGTCGGCGGCGATGTCACCGTGCTCGCGCCGAAGGTGAACGGTTTCGTCACCGACGTGCTCGTGCAGGACAATCAGCCCGTTAAGGCGGGGCAAGTGCTGATCCGCCTCGACGCCCGCGATTACGATGCGCGCCTCGCTCAAGCCGACGCCGAATTGTCGGGCGCGCGCGCGGCGGTGGTCGAGTTGCAGGCGAAGGACGCGCTGCAGGCGGCCGTCATCAACCAGCAGCAGGCGGAAGTGCGCGCGTCGTCGGCGGAACTCACGCGCACCGGGCAGGACCGTTCGCGCTATCGCGAACTCGTGAAGGACGATGCGGTGTCGAACCAGATCGTCGAGCGCGCGGACGCGGACTACACGAAGGCGCAGGCGGCGGTGGATCGCAGCGGCGCGTCGCTCGTCGCGGCCAAGCGTCAGTTAAGCGTGATCGAAGCGCAGATCGCCGATGCGCAGGCGCGCGTCGCGACAGCGGAAGCGGCACGTCGTGTCGCGGAGCTGAACGTCGAATACACGACGATCCGCTCGCCGGTCGATGGCTATGTCGGCAATCGCACGGCGCGCGTGGGCGTGCTCGCGAACGTGGGCACATCGCTGCTGACCATCGTTCCGTCGACGGGCCTTTGGGTCGATGCGAACTTCAAGGAAGATCAGTTGAAGAAGATGCGCGCGGGCGACGAAGCCGACGTCGAACTCGACGCATCGAGCGTGCCGCTCACCGGTCACGTCGAAAGTCTCGCGCCCGCGACCGGCGCGACCTTCAGCGTGCTGCCCGCCGAGAACGCGACGGGCAACTTCACGAAGATCGTGCAGCGGGTGCCGGTTCGCATCCGCCTCGATGTGCCGAAGGGCATGGAAACGGTGCTGCGTCCGGGCTTGTCGGCGACGGTGAAGGTGCATCTCGCGAAGCAGTCGAACGGCTGAGGAGCGCGGCGATGACACACACCATTCCTTCCGATCCCGCGAGCCAGCCGATACGGCAACGCGTGTTCGCCTTCGCGCTGATGTGCCTCGGCTTCTTCATGGCGACGCTCGATATCCAGATCGTCGCGTCGTCGCTCAAGGATATCGGCGGCGGATTGTCGGCGAGCCAGGACGAGCTGTCGTGGGTGCAGACGTCGTATCTGATTGCCGAAATTCTCGTCATTCCGATGTCGGGCTGGCTCTCGAAAGTGTTCTCCACGCGCTGGCTGTTCGTCGCATCGGCAATCGGCTTCACGCTCACGAGCATGTTGTGCGGCATGGCGTGGGACATCAATTCGATGATCCTCTTTCGCGGACTGCAAGGCGCGCTCGGCGCCGCGATGATCCCGACCGTCTTCACGACCGCCTTCGTGCTGTTCCCCGGCAAGCAGCGATTGATTGCATCTACAACTATCGGCGCGCTGGCGTCGCTCGCGCCCGCAGTCGGACCGGTGATCGGCGGATGGATCACCGATCAATGGTCGTGGCACTGGCTCTTCTATCTGAACGTGGTGCCGGGTCTCGTCGTCGCGTTGCTCGTGCCGAAGTACGTGCACGTCGACGAGCCCAATGTTTCGCTGCTGAAGAAGGGCGATTACATCGGCATCGTGCTGATGTCGGGCTTTCTCGGCTGTCTGGAATACGTGCTCGAAGAAGGGCCGCGCAAGAACTGGTTCGGCGACGACGTCATCATCGTCTGTGCGTGGATTTCGGGGATCTGCGGCTTCCTGTTCCTCGTGCATGCGTTCACGGCGAAGGATCCGATCGTCGATCTGCGTGCGCTCGCGGTGCGCAACTTCGCGATCGGCAGTCTGCTTTCGTTCGTGACGGGCATCGGCATCTTCGTGTCGGTGTTTCTGACGCCCGTGTTCCTCGCGCGCGTGCGTGGCTTCGATTCGCTGCATACGGGTCTCGCGCTGCTTTCCGTCGGCTGTTTTCAACTGCTTTCCATCGGCGTGTACGGGTTCGCGTCGCGCTTCATCGACATGCGCGTGCTGCTCGCATTCGGTCTGATCTGCTTCGGCGCGGGCTGTTACTTCTATACGCCGCTGACGCACGACTGGGGCTGGCAACAGTTCCTGCTGCCGCAGGCGCTGCGCGGCATCGGCCAGCAATTCGCGGTACCGCCCATCGTGACGATGGCGCTCGGTTCGCTTCCGCCATCGCGGCTCAAATCGGCGAGCGGGCTGTTCAATCTGATGCGCAATCTCGGCGGCGCAATCGGCATCGCGGTGAGCGCGACGATGCTCAACGATCGCCTCAATCTGCATTACCTGCATCTGAACGAGAGCGTGACGATTGGCCGGCCGGTCGTCGACGACATGATCGCGCGCAGTTCGGCGCATCTCGCTTCCGTCGCCGGCGATGCGTTGAACGCCTCGCAAGCGGGGCTGGCATCGCTGCACGCGCTCGTGATGCGCGAGGCGCTCGTGCTGACCTTCGCCGATTGCTTCTACGTGCTCGCGCTGTGTTTCCTCTTCGGCCTGATGACGGTGATGTTCGCCAAGCCGATCACGAGCGCGCCGCCTTCGTCCGACGCGCATTGAACCGGGCCTTATCTGGATGCTTCGATCATGAAGAAACTTCTCGTCGCAATACTTTCCGGCGTGACCGCGCTGACGCTCGCCGCGTGCGCGGTGCAGCCTGCCACGCACGCCGATCTTCCCGCGACGGTCAACGCGACCGCGCCCACGGACTGGAGCGTCGATGTGCCGAGACAGGCCGTCGATCCCGCTGCATGGTGGAATCAGTTCAACGATCCGGTGATGCATGAACTCGTCGCGTCGGTGCTGAACGATAACCTCGATGTTCAAGCCGCCGTCGAGCGCGTGAAGCAGGCGCAAGCGCTCACGACGCAACGCCGCGCGGCCTTGCTCCCGCAACTGGATGCGAGCGCGGGCGGCGCGTACACGCGGCAGAACACGCCGCCGCCGCTCGGCTATGTGAAGCAGGCGGGCTTCGGCCTCGCGCTGAGCTGGACGCCGGACGTGTTCGGCGGCGAGCGGCTGGAACTGCTGGCATCGCAGGCGCAGCTTGTCGGCCGCGAACACGCCGCGGATCAGATCAGGCTCGCGCTCGCCGCGGATACGGCCGCTGCGTATGTCGACCTTCGCTGGGCGCAGGCGGAATCGAAGATCCTGCAAGACAATCTGCAGATTCGCGAACGCGCGTTGAAACTCACGCAACGACGCCTGCAATACGGTCTGTCGACTCAACTCGATGTCGCGCGTGCGCAGAATCAGTTGAGCGACCTGCAATCACGCATCCCGCGCACGCAATCGACGATCCAGCATCAGCTGAGTCTGATCGCGGTGTATTCGGGCCGCACGCCGGAATCCATCGACAGGCTGATGCTCGCGGATGCGGGCGACGCGCCCGTGATTCCCGTTCCCGCCAGCGGCGCGCCGCAGATGTTGCCGTCCGATGCCTTGTTGCGCCGCCCCGATGTGCTCGTCGCGTATGCGACCGTTCAGCAGCGCGCGGCGGAAGTGGGCGTCGCGCGTGCCGAGCGTTATCCGAAGTTCTCGCTGCGCTTGTCGGATGGCTTGCTCGCCTCGTCGTATCTCGGCTTGCCGACGCTGACCGATAACCTCTTTTCCGCCGCGCTCAACGCGACGAGCCCGATCTTCAACGCCGGACGCATCACGGCGGAGATCGAGCAGAACGAGAGCCGGATGCGCGAGTCGGAACTGCATCTGCGTCAGACGATGCTCGAAGCGCTGAAGGATGTCGAGGATACGCGCAGCGATCTCGTCAGCACGACCGAATCGACCGCGCGTCTCACCGAAGCGCTCTCGGCATCCGGTCAATCGCTCACGCTGTCGACGCAGTTGTACAAGGGCGGCGCGGCCAGCTTTCTCGATGTGCTCGACGCGCAACAATCGTATCTGCGCGATGCCGATGCGCTGAATCAATCGAAGCGCGAACACGCGCTTGCCGCGGTGGCGCTTTATCGCTCGCTCGGCGGCGGTTGGAGCGCGACCGGCGACGACGATGCGATCAAGACCGCCAGCGATAAAACGGAGACGCCGAAATGAGTTTGATCGAAGAAACCGCCGCCGGCCTCGACGGTCTCGCGCAATTGCGCAGATTGATCGCAAGCGGGCGCAAGCCGGGCATTCTGGTATCGCTGGATTTCGATTTCATCGAAGTGGAAGCGGGCAGGGCAGTGTTCGCGGGCGTCCCCGGCGATCACGCGTATAACCCGATCGGCACCGTGCACGGCGGCTATGCGGCGACACTGCTCGATTCCGCGTGCGGCTGCTCGGTGCATTCATGCCTGACCGCGACGCAGGCGTACACGACGCTCGAACTGAAGGTCGCGTATCACAAGGCGCTCACGCGCGACTCGGGCGTGTTGCGCGCGGAAGGACGCGTGCTGTCGATCGGACGGCGCGCCGCGTTCGCCGAAGCGACGCTCAAGGACGCGAGCGGCAGATTGTTCGCATCGGCGACATCTACGTTGCTTGTCATGGAGCGATAAAAAGCCCGGCTTTCCATCGCAGGAAGCCGGGCCGCGAGCAACCGCAAAAGCCGCTTATTTCACGCTTTCCAGCGCCTTTCGCACCGTCGCGAAGATCTGATCGATCTGATCGTCTTCGATGATGAGCGGCGGCGAGAACGCGAGGATATCGCCGGTGTAGCGCACGAGCACGCCCGCCTCGAAGCACTTGACGAACACTTCATACGCGCGCGCGCCGGGTGCGCCTTCGCGCGGATCGAGCTCGATGCCCGCGACGAGGCCAAGATTGCGAATGTCCTTCACGAACGGCGCATCGCGCAGCGCGTGTGCGGCGCTTTCGAACTTCGCGGCCTTCGATGCCGCGCGCTCGAACAGCTTGTCGCGCTGATACAGATCGAGCGTCGCGATGGCCGCTGCGGCCGCGACCGGGTGCGCCGAATAGGTGTAGCCATGGAACAGTTCGATGGCGTTGGCCGCGCCCGCGTTGACGACCGTGTCGTGCACGTTGCGATGCGCGGCGACGGCGCCCATCGGAATGGTCGCGTTGTTGATGGCCTTGGCCATCGTGATGAGGTCGGGCGTTACGCCGAAGTATTCACTGGCCGTCGCTTTACCCAAACGTCCGAAGCCGGTGATGACTTCGTCGAAGATCAGAAGAATGCCGTACTTCGTGCAGATATCGCGCAGCTTTTGCAGATAGCCTTGCGGCGGCACGAGCACGCCTGTCGAACCGGCGAGCGGCTCGACGATCACGGCGGCGATCGTCGACGGATCGTGCAGCGCGATGATGCGCTCGAGGTCATCGGCGAGATGATCGCCCCACGCGGGCTGGCCTTTCGTGAATGCGTTGTGCGCGAGATCGTGCGTATGCGGCAGATGATCGACCGACGGCAGCAGCGCGCCCGAGAACGTCTTGCGATTCGGCGCGATGCCGCCGACCGAAATGCCGCCGAAGCCGACGCCGTGATAGCCGCGCTCACGGCCGATCAGACGCGTGCGCTGGCCTTCGCCGCGCGCGCGGTGATACGCCAGCGCGATCTTGAGCGCCGTATCGACCGACTCGGAGCCCGAGTTCGTGAAGAAGATGCGGTCGAGGCCTTCGGGCATCAGGCTCGCGACTTTGGTCGCCGCTTCGAATGCGAGCGGATGGCCCATCTGGAAGGTCGGCGCGAAATCGAGCGTCGAAAGTGCCTTTTGCACCGCATCGACGATCTCGTCGCGGCAATGGCCTGCGTTCACGCACCACAGTCCGGCCGTGCCGTCGAGCACTTCGCGGCCATCGGTCGAGCGGTAGTACATGCCCTTGGCGCTGTCGAGCATGCGCGGCGCGGCCTTGAACTGGCGATTGGCGGTGAACGGCATCCAGAACGACGAGAGGTCTTCGATCACGGGGCGAGCGGTCATCACAGGGTCTCCTGAAGAAGTACGGTCACTGTATTCCCCGGCAAAATTGCAAGGCATAGACAGTTGCTTCACTGCGCTGCCAACTGTGCTGGCAGAATGCTGCAAACTGTATTGGCCGGCGGACTTTCTCCGCGTTATTCTCGACGCCATGATCGAACTCAAGCTGGAGCGCGGCGCGCGGCAGGCGCCGACGCTCGTCGAACAAATCGTGCGCGCGTTCTCCTCGGCGATCGAGGAGCAGACGTTGCGCGAGGGCGCGCTTCTGCCGTCGGTGCGGCGTCTTGCCGAAGCCGAAAGTCTCAGCACGTTCACGGTGACGGAAGCGTATGGCAGGCTCGTGTCGATGGGCCTCGTCACGGCGCGGCGCGGATCGGGTTATCGCGTGGCGGTGCGCGGACGCAGCGAGCGCGTGCGCGCCGTCGAATGGCAGCCGCCGAGCCTCACCGCGACGTGGCTTTTGTCGGACGTATTCGCCGATCATTCCGTGCCGATCAAATCGGGCTGCGGCTGGCTGCCGAACGAATGGGTCAACGAGAGCGGTCTGCAGCACGCGTTGCGCGCGGTGAGCCGCGTACCGGCGGCGCGCATCGCGGATTACGGGCATCCGTACGGCTTCGCGCCGCTGCGCGAGCGGATCGCGGAGCAGATGGACCGCCACGGCTTGCCGATCGACGCCGCATCGAACGTGCTGCTGACCGCGGGCGCGACGCAGGCGCTCGATCTCATCGTGCGCACGCTGCTGCGTCCGGGCGATGCGGTCGTCGTCGAAGATCCGGGCTACTGCAATCTGCTGCAGATTCTGCGGCTCGCGGGTTTGCAGGTGCATGGCGTGCCACGCACGGCGGCCGGTGTCGATACCGATGTGTTCGAGCGCATCGTCGTCGAGCATCGACCGAAAGCGGTCTTTCTCAACACGACCTTGCAGAATCCGACGGGCGCGACCTTCGGCATGGCGTCGGCGTTTCGGCTGATGCAGATTGCGGAGCGGCACGGCCTGTGGGTCGTCGAGGACGATGTGAACCGCGAGCTCGCCGCGCCCGGCGCGCCCTTGCTCGCCGCCATGGAAGGGCTCAGCCGCGTGCTCTACGTCGGCGGCTTCGCGAAGACGATCACGCCCGCGTTGCGCTGCGGTTATGTCATCGCCGAGCGCGACGTATTGCGCGAACTGGCGCGCACGAAGATGGCGGTCGGGCTGACGTCATCGGAGGCGACGGAGCGCATCGTCGAGAAAGTGCTGACGGAAGGGCGCTACGCGCGGCATGTCGAATTCGTCGTGGAAAAGCTCAAGGATGCGCATGCGCTCGTCGAAGAACGCATGGATGCGCTGGGCGTCGAATTGTTCCGGCGTCCGCGCGCGGGGCTTTTCCTGTGGGGCGCGTTGCCGATCGATCCGGCGGATGGAAGCGACGTCGCGACACGCGCATTGCAGCACGGCATATGGCTCGCGCCCGGCTCTTATTTCCGTCCGGACGATGCTCAAAGCGCATGTTTTCGATTCAACGTCCCTTATTCGGTGGACGATGCGCTTTGGACATTTCTGGAAAGAACGATAAAAGGCTTTTAAAACGGACACTACAAAGTGAAATCATCGTGTCCGTTAATCGGATATTTATTGCGCCACTTGCGAAGAAGCGGAAGCCGAAACCTGCCCGCGTTGAATCTGCGCGGTGCGTTCCGTATTGCCGAAATCGCCGCGTCCTTGTGCGGCTTCTTCCGCAGCGAAGGTCTGCGCGCTGACGCCATGCTGCGAAGCCGGCGCTCCGACATCGGGACGATAATGCGGCGCCGGTCCATAACCGCTTGCAAATGCCGAGCCGGCGAAAAGAGAACTCAATGCAATAGCAAAGCCCACTACGAGTCGCTTGTTCACGAGGACGCTCCAACGAAGATATGAGGAGATGCGGTTGTCTGAAGCGACAACTGCAATCGGAGAAGCGAATCGTTGCTACGAAACGCCCCCGACATGTGAACGCAGTGTAGAAGGACTGAGCCTTTTTTTAATCGCACGAAAAGCCAATTGAGTTTTCGTCGATCTCAAACAATGGGATGACGTCAGGGTTTCATACGGAAGCATCGCCCGTTGTCGTGGATGGCGATGTTTCGGCACCGCCTTGTTCCGGCAATGCGGCTTTTGCCGCGCGTTTGCGGGGCGCGCTGCGCTTCACCGCCGGTTTCACTGCCGGTTTCGCCGCGACGGATTTCCTTGCTGCCGGCGCCGCTGCTTTCTTCTTCGCAGCAGTTTTTTTCGCCGCCGCTTTCCTCGCTACAGCCTTCCGTTTGACCGCGGTCTCCGCACTTTCCGCATCGATCAGAAACTTGCTGCGATCCTTCACGTTCGCGATCCACGCGGGCGGGCGCGCCCAGCCGCTCCACGTTTCACCCGTCTTCGGATTGCGATACTTCGCGGGCAGCTTGCCCTTCTTCGCGAGCTTGGTCATCGCTTCGTGACGGCCGGCGGGCGCGGGGTACGCGACCTGCGGCTTGCCCGCGCGTTTGGCCTTCTTGCCGTGACGGTCGATATCCGCGGTCGTGAGGCCGTGCCTTTCCATCAGCGCGCGAATATCGTCGAGTACGGCTTGCGCGCGTTTCGCGATCAGCTTCTCGGTCTGCGCCTGGAGCTTCTTCAACTTCGCCTGCATCTGCTTGAGCGTCGCCATCGTTGTCTCCTTGTTGTCGGTTATGTATGTGAGTCTAGGCGAGAGCGAAGCAAGCGGGATAACCTCGCCGCCCGCGAACGAAGTTATCCGCATTGGATGGATCGTTCGCGGGCAACGTATTCCAAATCACTCGCCGTAGATATCGAAGTCGAAGTACTTCTGTTCGATGCGCTTATACGTGCCATCCTTGATCATCGCGGCGATGGCGCCGTCGAGCTTATCCTTCAGGTCCGTATCTTCCTTGCGCAGGCCGATTGCCGTGCCCGGACCGAAGATCGCACTGTCTTCCAGCGCGCCGCCCGCGAAACCGTAGGGCTTGCCGCGCGGCGTCTCGAGAAAGCCGCGTTCGGCTTGCACCGCGTTTTGCAGCGACGCATCGAGCCGTCCGGCGAGCAGATCCTGATAAACCTGATCCTGATCCGCATAGGACACGACCTTCACGCCTTTCGCGCCCCAATGCACCTTCGCATACGTTTCCTGCATCGAGCCTTGCTCGACGCCGACAGCTTTTCCCGCGAGCGATTCCGCCGTCGGCTGGATGTTCGAATCGCGTTTGGCGACGAGGCGCGTGGGCACGTGAAAGAGCTTGCTGGAGAACGCGATCTGCTTGACGCGCGCGGGCGTCATCGACATCGTGGAGAGCACGCCGTCGAACTTGCGCGATTTGAGGCCGGGAATCATGCCGTCGAATGCATTTTCGACCCATACGCATTTCGCGTTGAGACGCCGGCACAGTTCATTGCCGACATCGATATCGAAGCCGACCAGCGTGCCGTCGAGCGCTTTCGATTCGAAAGGCGGATAACTCGCATCGACGCCGAAGCGGATAGTCGACCACTCTTTTGCATGCGCTCCGATCGATACGGCAAGCATCGAACCCAACAACACCGTTACCAGCCTCTTCACGATAGTCCCTTCTTTCTATGAGTATTCGAATGGTTGGCGAATTAAACCGCCGTTGAAGATTATAGAGGCGTGCGCGCAGTGCAAAAGAAAAAGCGGCCGCGAAAAATCGCGGCCGCTCGAGGCAAAACTGATAACTTTTCCGATGCTTAACCCGCGCGTACTTCGACGCGGCGCGGACGCGCTTGCTCGCGACGCGGAATCGTGAGTCTCAGCACGCCATTGCTGAGATTCGCGTCGATCTTCGTCGTGTCGAAGTCTTCGCTCACCGTGAAGGCGCGTACGAAACGCGGCGCGCGCAGTTCGGCATGATGCACGCGCACCGTGCCCGGCACAGGCAATGCTGCTTCGGCTTCGATGGTGAGGCGCGCATCGTGCACCTTCACGTCGAGCTTCTCGCGCGACACGCCGGGCAGATCGGCCCACAGCGTGATGCCATTGCTATCTTCGACGATATCGACCGCGGGTGTGACCGTTGCGCGGCGTGCATTGTCTTCGTTCTTGCGCGCAGCGTCGTTCGTGTTTTGCGCGGCGACTTGAGTGTTCTCGGTCATGATGTGCTTCCTCTTACTGAATGGTGATCGCACGCGGCTTCGATGCTTCGCGCTTGCCGATGGTGATGGACAACGTGCCGTTCTCATAGCGCGCTTCGACCTTGTCCGCGTCCGCGTTTTGCGGCAGTTCGATCACGCGGCGGAAGCTGCCGGTGAAGCGCTCTTTCGCATACGTGCGCGCGCCTTCCACCGTTGCCTGCGCCTTGCGTTCGCCGCTAATGGTGAGCGTGCCTTTATCGACGGTCACATCGAGCGATGCAGGCTCGACGCCCGGCGCGAACGCGACGATATGAATCGCATCGTCCGTGCTGCCGATGTTCAGACGCGGGAAAGCATCCGCGCGGCTCGAACGCATGCTCGAAGGAAGATTGCCGAAGAGCGAGGACATCTGCCGCTGCATGCGGTCCAGTTCAGAGAAAACGTCGCCGCTGAAATAAAAGTCACTCATGGTCCAGTCTCCGATAGTGCGGCCAGCGCGGCCTGCAACAGGAAGTTGAATCGACGACGCGGTTATCGCCGTCAGTGCATCGAAAGTAGGAGCGAAGGCTATCGTTTCAATACCGCCGCGCTATGTTTCAAGCGCAATTTTTTTTCTCCGGGCGGCTCTTGAAAGAAGCCGAAGCGCGCTTACATCCGTCCGAATGCGCTTCTTGCAGGTCGTTCTGCTACCGTCGAATACAGCGCAACTGCTGCTGTTTTTCATGTCATGGAGCCGGCATCCTCATCGCGTGAAAGATCGATACGGATTCAGGCGAAGGAGCCGCTCATGGAACTCTTGAAGATGTTGCGCATCGTGCTTTGGAGCTTTTTCGGCGTGCGCAAGCGCGCTTCGCACAACGCAGACTTCGCGCAGGTCAGGTTGCCGCTATTGCCGGTCATCGCCGTGATGCTCGCGGGCGCATTCGGCCTGACGCTGCTGACGGTGGCGAAGCTCGCCACGGGCATCGCGCACTGAACGCACGAGCGCGCCGTCCCGCTCTTACAATGGCGATCGGATGATTGCCACGAGCGAGGACGGGAACGATGAAAGTATGCGTTTATGGCGCGGGCGCCATCGGCGGATGGATCGGCGTGAAGCTCGCGCAGGCGGGCTGCGATGTCAGCGTGGTCGCGCGCGGCGCGACGCTCGATGCGCTGAAGACGGAAGGGTTGCGGCTCGTCGAAAAGGACGCCACGCATGTCGTGAAGGTCGCGGCGAGCGCCGAACCCGCTGATCTCGGCGTGCAGGATCTCGTCGTGGTTGCAGTGAAGGCGCCCGCGATGGAATCCGTCGCCGCGCATATCGCGCCGCTGCTGTCGAATGAAACCCCCGTGCTGACCGCGATGAACGGTGTGCCGTGGTGGTTCTGCGACGGCCTTGGCGAACCGTTCACCGGCAAACGTCTTTCGTCCGTCGATCCGCAAGGCAAGATCGCCGCGGCGATTCCGGGCACGCAGACGGTCGGTTGCGTGGTGCACGCGAGTTGCTTCGTAGAAGCGCCGGGCGTCATCCGGCATCATCAGGGCAAGGGGCTGATTATGGGCGAGGCGACGGGCGCACCGACCTCACGCACCGAATCGCTCGTTTCGCTCTTCTCGAAGGCGGGCTTCGACGCCACGCTCTCCGCGCAGATTCAACGCGACGTCTGGTTCAAGCTATGGGGCAACATGACGATGAACCCCATCAGCGCGATCACCGGCGCGACCACCGACCGCATTCTCAGCGACGATCTCGTGCGCGGCTTCGTCACGAACGTGATGCTCGAAGCGAAGGAAATCGGCGCGCGCTTCGGCATTCCCATCGAACAGAAGCCCGAGGATCGCCACGCCGTGACGCTCAAGCTCGGCGCGATGAAAACGTCGATGTTGCAGGACGTTCAGGCGGGCAAGGCGGTCGAGCTCGATGCGCTCGTCGCGTCCGTGCGCGAGTTGGGCGCGATGACCGGCGTGCCGACGCCGTTCACCGATGCGCTTCTCGGGCTCGCACGCCTGCACGCTCGCACGCTCGGGCTCTATCCGGCCTAGGCCGGCTCACCGCGCCACTCTGTCCGGCGAAGGCAGCACCTTCGCGCACACCCGACATCTTCAGAGGAACCCCATGGAGCAACAGGATCAGCGGGAAACCGCGAGCGAGCTCGTCGCAATGCGCGACATGCTGCGCGAGTTCGTCCGCGAGCGGGACTGGAGCCGCTTTCATTCGCCGAAGAATCTGGCTGCGGCGTTGTCGGTGGAAGCGAGCGAGTTGCTCGAACCGTTCACGTGGCTCGCCACCGGCGACAGAACCGAACTCGACGAATCGAAGCTGCAAGCCATTCGCCACGAAATGGCGGACGTGCTCGCCTATCTCGTGATGCTCGCCGACTCCCTCGACGTCGATCTGCATCGCGCGCTGATCGAGAAGATGGCGCTGAACCGGTCGAAATATCCGGTGCACAAAGTGAAGGGCGACGCGCGCAAGTACACGGAGTACGACGACTGACACCCGGACGAACGCCACTGGCGCACGATGCGCCCGCGCGGTTAAGCTTGGCGTTCAGCCCGTTCCCTTAGAGGATTGTCGATGGACTTTTCGCTTTCTCCGGAGTTGACCGATCTGCAGGCGCGCGTGCGCGCTTTCATCGCTGAAGAGATCGTGCCGTTCGAGCGCGATCCGCGTTGCACGCCGCATGGCCCGAACGAAGCGCTGCGCGCCGAGTTGATCGCGAAAGGGCGCGCGGCGAAGCTGTTGTCGAGCCACGTATCGCCCGAATTCGGCGGCCTGGGCCTGAATCACGTCGCGAAAGCCATTCTGTTCGAGGAGGCGGGCTATTCGCCGCTCGGTCCGGTCGCGCTGAACATCGCCGCGCCCGACGAAGGGAACATGCATCTGCTCGAAGCCATCGCTACGCCGCAGCAAAAGGAGTGCTGGCTGCGTCCGCTCGCGGCGGGCGAGATTCGCTCGTGTTTCTGCATGACCGAGCCGCCGCCGGGTGCGGGCGCCGATCCGGCGATGCTGCAGACCATCGCCGTGCAGGACGGCGACGACTACGTGATCGACGGACGCAAATGGTTCATCACGGGCGCGGAAGGCGCGGCGGTCGCGATCATCATGGCGAAGTTCGCCGACGGTCCCGCGACGATGTTCCTCGCCGATATGTCGAGCCCCGGCATCGTGATCGAGCGCGCGATGGATTCGCTCGATACGTGCTTTCCCGGCGGCCACGGCGTCGTGCGCTTCGAGGGCCTGCGCGTGCCGAAGGAAAACGTATTGGGCGAGCCGGGCGAAGGATTTCGCTACGCGCAGGTGCGGCTATCGCCGGCGCGTCTCACGCACTGCATGCGCTGGCTCGGCGCCGCGCGGCGCGCGCACGATGTCGCGACGGCGCATGCGCGGCAGCGTCAGGCGTTCGGCAAGGCATTGGGCGAGCACGAAGGCGTCGGCTTCATGCTCGCCGATAACGAAATGGATCTGCACGTCACGCGTCTCGCCATCTGGCATTGCGCGTGGGTGCTCGATCAGGGCGTGCTCGGCAAGCACGAATCGAGCATCGCGAAAGTGGTGTCGTCGGAGGCGCTGTGGCGGGTCGTCGACCGCTCGGTGCAGGTGCTAGGCGGGCAGGGCGTCACGCACGAAACCGTCGTCGCGCGGATTTTCGCGGACATGCGCGCGTTCCGTATCTACGACGGTCCGTCGGAAGTGCATCGATGGAGCATCGCGCGGCGCATCCTGCGCGGGCCGAAGCCGCGCGGCGAATCGGCCTGACGAATGCGCGCTTACTGCACGCGGGTTTCGCCGCGAGCCTGCCGTTGCGCGATGATGCGGCTCGCGCGCATCGCGTTGTCCGGGTAGTCCAGCCAGTCGTTCGGATCGTAGCCGACCGAGCGCCACAGCAGAAATTCCTGCCGGACCTGGTCGCGCGTTTTCGGCGCGTTCGGATCGGTGGTTTGCGCCGGCGGTTGCGCGAGCGCGGACGCGGCGCAGCACAAAGCGAGCGCGCCGAGGATGATGCGGGAAATGGATGTCATGACGAATACCTCACACCGCGTAGCACGGCGATTTCATTCTAGGTGACGGAACGAAAACGCGCAGAACACGTTGTTCGCGTTCGGCGCGTCGCGTTTCATATGTCGTGTGCTGACGAACCGCCCTATACTCGATTTCTTCGGGCGGGGCGTTCCGGCGATTCATAGAACCATAGCCTGAGCCAACGAATACACGACAAACAGGCCCAGTCATGAGCACGTCGAGCGTTGCCATCACCAGCAGTTTTCCGGAGATGGACGAACTGAAAGCGATTCGCGTCGCGGGCGGCGCGCGCTTCGCGTGGCACACGATCGGCGAAGTGCGCGCACGCGAGCATATGTTTCCGATCCTGACCGCGGCGATCGGCTCGGACGATCCGCAAGCGCCCGCCATCGGCTTTTTCGGCGGCGTGCATGGGCTCGAATGCATCGGCACGCAACTCGTCCTCGAATACATGCGCGCGCTGTTGCGACGGCTCGAATGGGACGACACGCTGCATCATCAACTGCGCGCGGTGCGGCTCATCTTCATGCCGATCGTCAATCCCGGCGGCATGTTCGCGCGCACCCGCGCGAATCCGAATGGCGTCGATCTGATGCGCAACGCGCCGCAAAGCGCCGAAGGACGCGTGCCGTTTCTCGCGGGCGGACAGCGCATCGGGCCGTGGCTGCCGTGGTATCGCGGCCCGGCCGATGGCCGCATGGAAGTGGAGAGCGCGGCGCTGCTTTCCGTTGTCGAGGAACAGTTGATGTCGCGGCCGTTGAGCTTCGCGCTCGATTGTCATTCGGGCTTCGGCTGGGACGACAGCATCTGGTTTCCCTACGCGCGCACCGAGCGGCAAATGGCGCATCTGCCGGAAATGTTTCTGCTGAAGACGATGTTCGAGGAGTCGTATCCGCATCATGGCTACGCGTTCGAGCCGCAGAGTCATCAATACCTGCTGCACGGCGATCTGTGGGATTTCGCGTATGACCGCTCGCGCGCACCCAACATCTTCCTTCCGATGACGCTCGAACTCGGCTCGTGGCGCTGGATTCGAAAGAATCCGATGCAGCTTTTCTCGCGCCTCGGCATCTTCAATCCGATCAAGGCGCACCGGACGAGGCGCGTGCTGCGGCGTCATCCGAACTTCTTCGATTTCCTCACGCGCGCGGCGTTCTCGTCGCGTCGCTGGCTACCGAGCGGCGAATTCCGCGAGGACGTGCTGCGGCGCGCGCGCGAGCACTGGCAACGCACGGCCCTGCGATGAGCCAGTGGATCCTTCTGCGCGGCCTCACGCGTGAAGCGCGTCACTGGGGCGCGTTCGATGCGGCGCTCGCCGCGCATGGGCTCGCAGGCGCGGGCGAGCGCGCGATATGCATCGATCTGCCGGGCAATGGCGTCGAACGCGCGCATGGGGCGCCGCTTTCCGTCGTCAGGATGATGGCGTTCGTTCGCGAGCGCGCCGCCGCGCTGAACATACGCATGCCGTGCCGCGTGCTTGCGATGTCGCTCGGTGCGATGGTCGCCACTGCGTGGGCCGAACATCATCCCGGCGAGATCGAGCGGCTCGTGCTGATCAACACCAGCATGCGCCCGTTCGCGGGCGTGTCCGAACGCCTGCGTCCCAATGCGTGGCCGATGCTCGCGCGAATCGCAATGACGTGGACGCTGCCCGAGCGATGCGAAACGCTCATCCACGCGCTGACGTGCAGTCGTATCGACACGCGTGACGCGGATATCGCGCACTGGGCGCATCTTCGGCGCACGCATGGCGCGAGCGCGGCGAACGCGCTGCGTCAACTCGCGGCGGCGGCGCGCTTTCGCGCGCGCGTCGATGCACCGCCATGTCCCGTATTGCTGCTATCGTCGGCGGCGGACCGGCTCGTCGATCCGATATGCTCGCTGCGCATCGCGGCGCAATGGCGTGCCTCGCACGCGGTGCATCCGTGGGCGGGCCACGATCTGCCTCACGACGATGCCAACTGGACGTGCGCAGCCATCGCCGCGTGGCTCGACGAGCGCAAGCGCACGCGTGACGTTTCCGTGACGAGTGCATGACACCCATTTGTTTCAAGGTCAATATGAAACCGCCCATCATCAATCTCGATGCGCTCGAACCGCAACCGCTGCCGCCGCAATTCGCGCCGACGGGCGCCGCCGCCGAACGTTACGCGCCGCGCATCGCGCGTATCGGCGGCATGCTCGGCGCGAGGAAGCTCGGCTATAGCCTCATCGTGCTCGAAGCGGGCAAGCGCGCGTTTCCGTTTCATCATCATCGTGTGAACGAGGAGATGTTCTTCGTGGTGGAAGGCGAGGGCGAAGTCCGCATCGGCCAGGAGACGCATGCGATTCGCGCGGGCGACGTCATCGCCTGCCCGCCTGGCGATGCATCGACGGCGCATCAGATCGTCAACACGGGCGCGCAACCGTTGCGCTACCTTGCGGTCAGCACGATGCAATCGCCCGAAGTGGTCGAGTATCCGGATACGGGCCGCCAGGCCGTGCTCGTCGCCGACGAGCCGGGCGTGAAGGGCTTGCGCGCCGTGTTTCGCGCAAGCGATTCACTGCACTACTGGGACGGCGAATAGAAATGCAGCAGGCACGACGATGGCGAACACCGTCGTCGCTGCCTTCCATGCTTCGTCATGTAACCGTCACGAATTTCCCGTTAGCGCATGTAACGGACGTGCGTTTCGCGCGACGCATAGGGGAAATCTCGTGTTGCAACGCAGCATCCCATTGCGTATGCTGTTCCTGGCAGGTGGCACAGGCCGCCGCCGCACGCATTCGAGCATCGACACGAACAATCAAACGCCGGCAAGCACAGAGCGTTTCATCGGGCGGGCCGGTAAGCATTACGGTCGTCAGCCTGAGGGAGCCGCACATATGGAACTGACCACATCGTCGCAACCGACGCTGCACGTCTTTCATCAGGAAGGAGGGTGGCATTGGGGCATCACCGTCGAGCGAGCGGCGGGAGGCGGAATGAAGGTCGTCGCGTATAGCGACGAAGGCTTCGGATCCGAGGAAGAGGCACGCGAGGACGGCGAACACGTCCTGCGCTCGGAAGACTGGCGCTCGCGCCAGAGTTTCAGCCGCAGCGAGCGGCGTCAAGGGTATTCCTGATCGGGGCGGCACACGCTCGCCCCCGTTATCGTCCCACCGTTCTTTTTTCCCCTCGTTGCACCCACGCCTCGCAACATCTTTCGCCTGCACCGGAAACGCGCGACACTGAACGCATCCGCATTCCGACAAGGCGCGTCCCATGCCGTCCGTTCCCTGTCCCTCGCACGCGACACCCGACAATCCCCGTTTCGCAATACGCCGCATGACGCCGCGCGATGTCGACATCGCGCTCGAATGGGCCGCGACCGAAGGATGGAATCCCGGTCTCGACGACGCCCGCTCGTTCTTCGCCGCCGATCCGCACGGATTTTTCGTCGGCACGTGGGACGGCGCGCCGGTCGGCTGCATCTCGGCGGTCGCATACGGCGATGCGTTCGGTTTCGTCGGCCTCTATATCGTGGTTCCGGAATGGCGCGGCAAGGGCTTCGGCATGCGCTTGTGGAACGAAGGCATGGCGTATCTCGGCGCGCGCACTATCGGGCTCGATGGCGTGCTCGCGCAGCAGCCCAACTATCGGAAATCCGGCTTCGTGCTGGCGTATCGCAACGTGCGCTATGAAGGCATCGCATCGGCGGATGAAGATCCTGCCGATGGAGCCACGATCACCGATGCGCTGAACATCCCCTTCGCGCGGCTTCTCGATTACGACACCCGCATGTTCGCGTGCGAGCGCACCGCGTTCCTGCGAGCGTGGCTGTCGCAACCGCAGGCGCACGCGCGCGCACTCGCCGCGCTCGATGGCGACGCGGTGAGCGGCCTCGCCGTGATCCGGCGTTGCGGCGCGGGCCACAAGATCGGTCCGCTCTTCGCCGACGATCTGAGCACGGCGCGCGCGCTGTATCGTGGGCTCGTTTCCGTGCTGCCCGGCGAGACCGTGTTCCTCGACGTGCCCGAAATCAATCCTGCGGCGGTGGTGCTGGCGGTCGAACACGACATGACGAGCGTCTTCGAAACGGCGCGCATGTACACGCGTGCGGCCCCGGACGTGCCGCTCGCGCGTGTCTTCGGTGTAACGACCTTCGAGCTCGGCTGAGAACGCCAAAGACCGGTCAGGCCGGCGGCGTGCCGTCGTGAAAGAAGGTCTTCAGTTGCGAGCGCAGTTCGGGCGAATCCGTGTGCTGATGGACGGCGACGGCATGCTGCACGGCCGCTTCCATCAACTCGTCCTCGCTGTCGGCGGACAGGACGACGCTGCATTTCACGTCGCTCGGGCACTCGCGGCAATCGATGTACTTGCGTGTCATGGCATCCTCCTCGCATGAGACGCTGAATCCAGTATAGGCGGCGCGCCGCGTCACGGTGACGAGGTTTGCGCGCGCGCGCACACTCCGGTAACGTGTGACGTCTGTGCCACGCGCGAGCCCGCTCATGAGCCACGATCATCCGCACCATCACGACCACGACCACGATCACGATCACGCCGGCAGTGAATTGCCGGAGATGGACCTGCGCGTGCGCGCGCTCGAATCGCTGCTGGTCGAAAAAGGGTATATCGATCCGCGAGCGCTAGACGTCTTCATCGAAACCTACGAGCACAAGGTCGGGCCGCGCAATGGCGCGCGCGTCGTCGCGAAGGCGTGGAGCGATCCCGCGTTTCGCACATGGCTTTTGGACGATGCCACCGCCGCCATCGCCTCGCTCGGTTTCACCGGCCGGCAAGGCGAGCACATGGTCGCGCTCGAGAACACGGAGGACGTACATAACATGGTCGTCTGCACGCTGTGCTCGTGCTACCCGTGGTCGGTGCTCGGGCTGCCGCCGGTCTGGTACAAGTCGGCGCCGTATCGCTCGCGTGCGGTGATCGATCCGCGCGGCGTGCTGCGGGATTTCGGCGTCGAATTGCCGGAACAGGTCGAGTTGCGCGTATGGGATTCGACCGCCGAAGTGCGCTATCTCGTCGTGCCGATGCGTCCCGCCGACACCGATCATCTCGACGAAGACGCGCTCGCCGATCTCGTCACACGCGATTCGATGATCGGCACGGGCGTCGCGCTCGCGCCGGCGCAGGCAACGGGAGCATCGGCATGAACGCGGCGCACGACATGGGCGGCATGCAGGCGTTCGGCCCCATCGAAATCGATGCCTGCGACGCGCCGGGCGCATCGCCGTTTCACGCGGAATGGGAGCGCCGCGTGCTGGCCGTCACGCTCGCGATGGGCGCGACGGGCCAATGGAACATCGACACGTCCCGTGCCGCGCGCGAAAGCCTGCCGCCCGCGCAGTATCTCGGCAGCAGCTATTACGAAATCTGGTTCGAAGGCTTGAAGAAACTCTTGACGGCGAAGGGACTCGCGAGCGCCGATGAGATCGCGAGCGGCCGTTCGCAATCCGCCGCGAAGCCGAACGTGCGCGTGCTGAAAGCGGAGGACGTGAGCGCCGCGCTGTTGCGCGGTGCGCCGGTCGATCGTCCGGCTGCGTCGGCGGCGCGCTTTTCCATCGGTGATGAAGTCCGCACGAAACTGATGAATCCGCCGACGCACACGCGTCTGCCGCGCTATTGCCGCGGCAAGCTCGGGCGCGTCGTCGCGGTGCGCGGCACGCACGTCTTTCCCGATGAAAACGCGCTCGGTCACGGCGAGCATCCGCAATGGCTCTACACCGTGCGTTTGGAGGCTAAAGACTTGTGGGGCGCGGACACGACCGCGTCGTCGGTGTGTGTCGATTGCTGGGAACCGTATCTCGAATGACCTCGACCGACGCTGAATCGAAGCTGAAAGAACTGCGCGCCGCGTTGCCCGAACTGCCTTTCGACGGCGACGGTCCCGTGTTTCGCGCGCCGTGGGAAGCGCAGGCGTTCGCGATGGCGCTCGCGTTGCACGAGCGCGGCGTGTTCACCTGGAAGGAGTGGGCGCACGCGTTGAGCATCGCGATCGAGGACGCGCAGGCGGCGGGCGATCCCGATCACGGCGACACGTATTACGCGCATTGGCTCAGCGCGCTCGAACGCCTCACTGCCGAAAAGGGATGCGTGAGCGACGCGATGCTTGCGCAGCGGCGCGACGAATGGGACGAGGCCGCGCGCGCCACGCCGCATGGCCAGCCGATCGTGCTTACGCGCGCATTGCCCGCCGCGACGCTCGATGCGTATCGCGCGGCGATCTATCGGATCGAAGCGCAGCCGGACATCGACATGAAGATCGGCGTCGCGAATCGCGATGTCGTTGCCTTGCTCGAAAAGCATGGCGTCGCAAGCGCGGTGTTCGTCACGGCGTTCAATCCGTTCGGTCATGTGCTCACGCCGCAAGAAAATGCGCTGCGCCAGCGGGCGCTGATCGAACGCGTCGGACAGATGGAATTGCAGGCGCTGCCGGGCGCGGGCATTGATCCGCAGCATGTCTGGGTGGCCGAAGCGAGCCTCTTCGCGCTCGGCGCGACCCGCGACACCGCCGATACGCTGATGACGCAATTCGCGCAGAACGCCGTCGTGTATGTCGACCGCGCGGGCGTGCCGGAATTGCTGCTGCATCCGGATCATCGCTGAAACTAACCAACAGGAGAAACCCATGCCGCTCGTTCGCATCGATCTGCAGAAAGGCAAGGACAGCGCGTATCGCACGACTATCGGCGATGTCGTGTACGACGCGATGCGCTCGACGCTCGACGTGCCCGAGAACGATCGCTTTCAGATCGTCGCGGAGCACGGCGCGACGGACTTCATCGTCGATCGCACGTATCTCGGCATCAGCCGCACGGACGATTGCGTCGTGATCCAGGTCACGCTCAACGAAGGCCGCGACCTCGCGAAAAAGAGCGCGTTCTACAAGGCGGTCGCCGATGGCTTGCACGAACGTCTCAAGCTGCGGCGCGAGGATGTTTTCATCAGCCTCGTCGAAGTGAAGAAGGAGAACTGGTCCTTCGGCAACGGCGAGGCGCAGTACGCTCCCAAATGACCGAAGCAACGATTCCCTTCGATGTCCGCCCGATGCCGCTTCCCGATCACGCGCCCGGTGACGTGCGCGTGTGGCTGCTTCATATCGATTTTTCGATGCCGCTCGACAGCGCCGCCTACGCCGTGATGAACGCGGATGAACGCGCGCGCGCCGCGCGTTTTCTGCGTCACGCGGATGGCGCGCGTTTCGGCGCGGTGCGTTGCGCGCTGCGGCATCTGCTCGCGGCCGAAACGGGCGACGATCCCGCGCGTCTCGCGTTCGATGCCGGCGATCGCGGCAGGCCGTTTCTCGTTCGCCGGAACGCGCCGGATTTCAACGTGTCGCATTCGGGCGGCTATGGCTTGATCGCGATGTCGCGAGAAAGGCGCGTGGGCGCCGATATCGAGGAAGCGCGCGCGACGTTCGATTGGCGCGATCTCGCGCCCGCGGTGCTCGGGGATATCGACCGGCGCGAAATCGAAGCCTTGCCCGACGATGCCGCCCGAAACCGCGCGTTCTTCGACTGCTGGACGGCGAAAGAGGCGGTGCTGAAGGCGCACGGCGATGGCATCGGCAGCACGGATGTCGCGATGCACGGCTTTTCGGTTCTTCCGCGCAGGGACGTTCGCTATGCGGTGACGCACGGCGCGGGCGCGTTCGACGCTATTTCGCTCACCGCGCCCGACGGATACGCTGCCGCGCTAGCCTGGTCCTATTGATGCGCCGCAGCGACGCTCACGCCACTTTCGTGCGGAGCAAATCCCGATGCGTGAGATAAAGCCGCAAGTCGAATTCGATCTGATGGTAGCCGGGCTGCATCAACTCGCACAGGCGATAGAAGGCCTTGTTGTGATCGCTTTCCTTCAGATGCGCGAGTTCATGCACGACGATCATCCGAAGAAACTCGGGCGCGGTGTCCCTGAAAAGCGACGCAATGCGGATTTCCTTCTTCGCCTTGAGCTTCGCGCCCTGCACGCGCGAGATGGCGGTGTGCAGGCCGAGCGCGTGACGCAGCACGTCGAGCTTGCTGTCGTAGAAGACTTTGTCGATTGCAGGCGCGACGCGCAGGAATTCCTGCTTCAGATCTGAGCAATATTCATAGAGCGCGCGATCGGACTGTACGGCGTGCCTGTTCGGATAGCGCGCGTCGAGATACGAACCCAGTTGTTGCTGGGCGATCAGTCGGCGAACCTTGTCCTGCAGCACGTTCGGGTAGGCGCTCAGGTATTTCAGGTGTTGCATGACGGCCAAATTCGATAAAAATGCCTGCGTGCGCAGGCGGGCGTGGGACGCATCGGGCAGCGTCCGCAGCGTGATTTGCGCAGCGATTCAGCAATCATTTTAGTCAACGCCGCGCGGCCTCGCCGACGCCGTTCGCACAAGCGTGTTTCGACGCACGCAATTGCGTAAGTTTATGTTTCAGGCCGGTTTCGACCCCAGCGACCGTGCGAACATGCGCCCTCTTCGGGCAAGGGCGACAAAGGCGGTTTCTTCATGGCATCGAGCAAGGCTCATCATGCGACGGGATGGGCGGCAGGCATCATCGCGGCGGCGATCGTGACGCATCCGGCCACGGCGGGCGGCGCGAACATGCTCGCGGGCGTTTTCGCGCTGCTCGCGGGCGTCGCCGGGGCGACCGCGCCGGACTGGCTCGAAGTCGCGTGGTGGACGCGCGCGCGCAAGCTCTGGATCACGCATCGCACGCTCACGCACTGGGGCATCGGCTGGGTTGCGCTGCTCGCGCTTTCGTATCACTTTCTCGGCCGGCATCCGGCGGCGCCCGTCGCGTTCGGCTTCGCGTGCGGCGGGCTCATGCATCTCTTCGCGGACTGGCCGAACCCGCTCGGCGTGCCTTGGATCGCCGCGCGCCATTCGCTCAATCTATGGACGAGCGGCCATTGCGATCTGATCATCGTCGCGGCTGCGTGGGCTGCAGCGCTTTTCGTCGTCGACGATGTCTGGTTTCATCATGTCTATGGCCGCATGCTGCTGAACGCACTACATATCTAGCACGACATCGCGAGGAGTCACGTTCTCATGCAACCGAATCCCATGCGCAACCGCTTCGCTTACTTCCTTGCCGCCTTTGTCGCGATGCTCGCGCTCGGCGGCTGCGCGGGCTTCTTCAATCGCGACGCGATGCGCGTGAGCGTCGCGGGCATCGAGCCGCTCGAAGGGCAAGGGCTGGAGATGCGTTTCGCCGTGAAGCTGCGCATTCAGAACCCGAACGACGCGCCGATCGACTTCGATGGCGTCGCGCTCGATCTCGATCTCAACGGCCGCGCATTCGCGAGCGGCGTCAGCGATCAGCG
Source organism: Caballeronia sp. AZ1_KS37 (assembly GCF_023631165.1). Taxonomy (NCBI): domain Bacteria; kingdom Pseudomonadati; phylum Pseudomonadota; class Betaproteobacteria; order Burkholderiales; family Burkholderiaceae; genus Caballeronia; species Caballeronia sp. AZ1_KS37. The sequence continues at coordinate 143,838 of NZ_JALQDP010000029.1, forward strand.
CGGAACGGTGCCGCGTTTCGGCGAAACGGTGCTGTCCGTGCCGGTGACGGTATCGGCATTCTCGATGGCGCGCCAGGCGTTCGGCTTCGCGAGCGGCGACACCGTCAGCAAGGTGTCGTATGCGGTGCGCGGCAAACTCGCGGGCGGCGCGTTCGGCGGCGCGCGCTTCGCCGACAGCGGATACGTCGATCTGCCGGGCATGGGCGCGCCCGGCTACTAGGGCGCGGACGGTTCCCACGGATCGTAAGGCACGACGCGATCCGCCTCGTTGGCGTCGTTGCGGGCGATCACGGCGCGCGCTGCTTGCGTCGCGCTCAGATTGACCGGCTGATGCGGCACGCCCGGCGGAATGAATACGAAGTCGCCCGGCTCGTTGATGACCGATTCCGCCAGTCCCGGCCCATAGCGCGTCTCGATGCGTCCTTCGAGTATGTAGATGCCGGTCTCGTAGCCAACGTGGATGTGCGGCTCGCCGCGTCCGCCCGGCGGCACGACGACGATATGCATCGCGAGTCCGCGCGTGCCCGCCGTCTTCGCCGACAGCCCGATGAAATACGGCAGATGCTGAACCGTCGCGAGTTGCTCTTCCGGACGCACCGTGACGACCGTCTGCTGCGCTGTCTCTTCAGTGAAATCCTGCATGGCGATGCCTCCGTGAGCCGCTCTTCAGCTATCGACAATAGTCGAAAGCCGATGTCGCGCAAAGGTCATGCGATGCGGCTAACGTAGCCGGAATGCGCGCACCGTCTTTGTGCAACCGCACATGCCCGACCCGCGAGCGATGCGCCGGGGCGGCGCATAATCTCCTTGATTCGAAGCGCGAGCCGCAATCGCACCGCAACCGAAAGCCTCGGGAGGACACCATGCTGGTCAAGAACGAAGCGCGGGTCGAACATCTCATCAACGATCTTCTCGAGTTCGCGAGAGGGCGATTGCCGGAGCCAAGCTTCAAGGTCATCGAGCCGCTGCTTCGCTATTACTACGAGCAGGTCGATGTCGAGGATATCGCGAGCCGGGATGTCGCCGATCTCTACGGCGCCGCGATGGCGCACTGGCAGACCGCGCAGAAGTTCGTGCCGGGGCGCGAGGTGCTGCGCGTCTACAACCCGAATCTGGAGCAGCACGGCTGGCATTCGGATCACACGGTCGTCGAGATCGTCAACGACGACATGCCGTTTCTCGTCGATTCGGTGACGATGGAACTCAACCGCCTGGGGCTCGCGCTGCATTCGGCGATTCATCCGGTGTTTCGCGTCTGGCGCGCGAGCAAGGGCGCGCATACGGGCGAGATCGAGCGCATCCGTCAGGGTCATGCCGAAGCGGGCGACGGCAACTCCGAGCTCGAATCGTTCATCCATTTCGAAGTCAATCGCTGCGGCGACGGCGAGCGTCTCGACGAAGTGCGCGAGAACATCGCGCGCGTGCTCGGCGACGTGCGCGCGGCGGTCGAAGACTGGCCGAAAGTCACCGAGGCCACGCGTGTAGCGATAGACGATCTGAAGGCGCGCGATACGACGCCCGACGGCATCGAGTCCCGCGCGTTCCTCGAATGGATGGTCGCCGATCACTTCACGTTCCTCGGCTGCCGCGATTACGAACTCGTCGAGCATGAAGGCGGCTTCGCGCTGCGCGGCGTGGCCGGCTCGGGCCTCGGCATTTTGCGCGAAACCTTGCGCGCGCCGTCCGACGGGGACGTGACGCCGCTGCCGCCGGGCGCGGCCGCGATCATCGAAGGCGCGGCGCCGATCTTTCTGACGAAGGCGAATTCGCGCGCGACGGTGCATCGGCCGGGCTATCTCGACTATGTCGGCGTGAAGCGCACGTCGCCGGATGGCAAGGTGATCGGCGAACGGCGCTTCCTCGGTCTCTATACGTCGACGGCGTATCTCGTGCCCACGTCCGAGATCCCGATCGTGCGCCGCAAATGCGCGAACATCGTGCGGCGCGCGGGCTTTCTCGCGAAGGGGCATCTGGCGAAGTCGCTTATCACGGTGCTCGAACAATATCCGCGCGACGAACTGTTCCAGGCCGATGAAGACGTGCTCTTCGATATCGCCATCGGCGTGCTGCGTTTGCAGGAACATCAGCGCACGCGGCTTTTCGTGCGGCGCGACCGCTTCGACCGCTTCGTGTCATGCCTCGTCTTCGTGCCGCGCGACAAGTTCAACACCGACTTGCGCCGCCGCATCAGCCGTGTGTTGATGGAAGCGTTCAACGGCAAGAGCATCGAGTTCACGCCGCTCCTGTCCGAATCGCCGCTCGCGCGCATTCATATCGTCGTGCGTGCGGACAGAGGCGCGATGCCCGAAGTCGATACCCGCGAACTCGAAGCGCGCGTCGTGCAGGTCGCGCGCCGCTGGCAGGACGATCTCGCCGATGCGCTCATCGACAGTCACGGCGAGGAAGCGGGCAACCGGCTCCTGCAGCGTTATGCCGATTCGTTCCCGGCGGGTTATCGCGAGGACTATCCGGCGCGCACGGCGGTGCGCGACATCGAATTGATCGAGGCGACGCATACGCGGCCCGGCGGCTTGTCGATGAGCCTGTACCGGCCGATCGAAGCCGGACGCCGCGCGTTTCGCTTCAAGGTGTATCGCGTCGGCGATCCGATCGCGCTGTCGCACAGCCTGCCGATGCTGGAGCATCTCGGCGTGCGTGTCGATGAAGAGCGGCCGTATCTGATCGAGCCGACCGGCGCGCCGAATGCGTGGATCCACGATTTCGGGCTGGAGTTGCAGGACGACGTGGAATTCGATATCGATCGCGTGAAGCCGCTCTTCGAAAACGCGTTCGCGAGCGTGTGGTCGGGCGAGATCGAGAACGACGACTACAACCGTCTCGTTCTGCGCGCGGAGTTCGGCGCGCGCGACGTGACGATCATGCGCGCCTATGCGAAATATCTGCGGCAGGTTGGCTCGACCTTCAGCGATGCGTATATCGAGCGCGCGCTGATCGGCAATCCGCTGATCGCGAAGAAGCTGCTGCAACTCTTCATGGTGCGTTTCGATCCGGCGCGCGGCGGCTCGGCGGAAGATCGCGACAAGGCCGCCGAACGCGTGCTCGCCGATATCGAAGCCGCGCTCGACAAGGTGCCGAATCTCGACGAAGACCGCATCCTGCGTCAGTTTCTGGGCGTCATCACGGCGACGGTGCGAACCAATCATTTCCATCGCGATGCGCAAGGCCAGCCGCGTCCGTATGTGTCGTTCAAGCTCGATCCGTCGATAGTGCCGGGCTTGCCCGAGCCGAAGCCGATGTTCGAAATCTGGGTCTATGCGCCGCGCGTCGAGGGCGTGCATTTGCGCGGCGGACGCGTTGCGCGCGGCGGGCTGCGCTGGTCGGACCGGCGCGAGGATTTCCGCACCGAAGTGCTCGGCCTCATGAAAGCGCAGATGGTGAAGAACACAGTGATCGTGCCGGTCGGATCGAAAGGCGGCTTTGTCGTGAAGAATCCGCCGCCCGTATCGGATCGGGAAGCGTTTCTCAATGAAGGCATCGCGTGTTATCAGATGTTCCTGCGCGGCCTGCTCGACGTGACCGACAACCGCACGCCCGATGGCATCGTGCCGCCGCCCGATGTCGTGCGCCGCGATCCCGACGATCCGTATCTCGTCGTCGCCGCCGACAAGGGCACGGCCACGTTCTCCGACTACGCGAACGCGATCGCGCACGAATACGGCTTCTGGCTCGACGATGCCTTCGCGTCCGGCGGGTCGGTCGGCTACGACCACAAGAAGATGGGCATCACGGCGCGCGGTGCGTGGGAATCGGTGAAGCGGCATTTCCGCGAGATGAACTTCGATACGCAGACGACCGATTTCACCGTGGTCGGCATCGGCGACATGTCCGGCGACGTCTTCGGCAACGGCATGCTGCTGTCGCGCCATATCAGGCTGATTGCGGCGTTCGATCATCGGCATGTGTTTCTCGATCCGACGCCCGATGCGGCCACGAGCTTCGATGAGCGCGCGCGTCTTTTCGCGCTGCCGCGCTCCAGCTGGGCCGACTACGATCCCGCATTGATCTCGACGGGCGGCGGCGTCTATCCGCGCACGGCGAAGTCGATTCCGATCTCGCCGCAAGTGCAGGCGGCGCTCGGCATCAGCGCATCGGTGCTCGCGCCGAACGAACTGATCCGCGCGATCCTGCTGGCCGAGGCGGATCTGCTCTATAACGGCGGCGTCGGGACGTATGTGAAGTCGAGCGCGGAGACGCATCAGCAAGTCGGCGATCGAACGAATGATGGCGTGCGCGTGAACGGCGCGGAACTGCGCGTGAAGGTCGTCGCGGAAGGCGGCAATCTCGGGCTCACGCAACTGGGGCGCATCGAGTTCGCGCAGAAGGGCGGCCGCATCAATACGGATGCCATCGATAACTCGGCGGGCGTCGACTGTTCGGATCACGAGGTCAACATCAAGATTCTGCTTGGCCTCGTCGTCGCGGATGGCGAGATGACCGAGAAGCAACGCAACGCGCTGCTCGCCGAAATGACCGATGAAGTCGGCCTGCTCGTGCTGAAGGACAACTATGCGCAGACGCAGGCGCTGTCGATCGCAAAGCGCCATGTCGCCGAAACGCTCGACGCCGAAGCGCGCATGATGCGCTTCCTCGAACGCGCCGGGCGCCTGAAACGGCGCATCGAGTTCCTGCCGAACGACGACGACATCAACGAGCGCGCGGCGGCGAAGTCGGGGCTGACGTCGCCAGAACGCGCGGTGCTGCTCGCGTACGGCAAGATGTGGCTCTACGACGAACTGCTCGAATCGGACGTGCCCGAAGACGCGCTCGTCGCGGACATGCTGCCCGAGTATTTCCCGAAGCCCTTGCAGCAGCGCTATAGCGAGACGATGCAGCGCCATCCGCTGAAGCGCGAGATTCTCGCGACGCATCTGACGAACGCGCTCGTGAATCGTGTGGGCTGTACGTTCGTGCATCGGCTGATGGAAGAGACCGATGCGCGCCCGAGCGATATCGTGCGCGCGGCGCTGATGTCGCGCGATGTCTTCGATCTCGACGATTTGTGGCGCAGCATCGACGGACTCGACAACATCGTCGCGGATGAAGTGCAGGCGCGCATGTTCGTCGATGTCGTGCGTCTGCTCGACGATACGTCGCTGTGGTTCCTGCGTCATCTGAAGCACAACGGATCGGGCTCGAACGAGGCGAAGGGTTTGCTCGCGCGTTGCCGCGAGGCGGCGCTTCGACTCGCGCCGCAACTGCCGGCGCTCTTGCCCGCGACGCAGCTCGACGCGTGGTACGCGCGGCGGCGCGATCTGGAGGATGCGGGCGTCGAGAGCAGTCTCGCGGCGCGCGTCGCGAGCGGCGAGATCGCGACCGCCGTGCTCGACAGCGCGGAAGTGGCGGCGTGTTCCGGGCGCGGCCTGGAACTGGTGGCGAGCGTGTATTTCGGCATCGGCACGTTGCTCGATTATCGCGGCATCGCCGAACGGGCGATGGCACTGCCGATCACGACGCACTGGGACTTGCTCGCGCGCGCGGCGGCGCTGGAAGAGCTCGCGCGATTGAAGCGCGCGCTGACGGTGAGCGCGCTCGAACAGTCGCGCGGCATCGATGCGCCGGATGTGATCGTCGAGAGCTGGCGCGCGAAACGGCAGGACGCGCTGGATCGGTACACGCGCTTGCTGGCCGAATTGCGGGCGAGCGGCGGCGCGAGTTTGTCGATGCTGCTGGTGGTCGTGAGGGAGATGGCGGTGCTGGAGAGAGCGTAGGGACCGTGGGGATTGGCGGCCTTTTATCAATTCTCAACAAATCGTCTCAGGCGTTCCCCTCGGCACTCATTTTTAGGAACTGTCCTTCTTTTTGAAAGATTTGAATTGCCAAATAATTGTCGATTTTTCGAAAGCACCTGTCTGACGGCAGGTGTTTTCAAGATTCGACGTTTTGGAGGCAATTCATGAGCGTTATCAAAGGGCGCCTGGCGATCGCGGTTGCGGTCGCGTCCGTTGCAGTTCTGTCTGGCGGATGCGCGACCGAGGCGTCGCACTCGGTTGCGGTTCCCGCCGTCGCGAGTTCCCAGAAGCCGTTCGCGGGCAAGCCCGTGCCCGTCGCCATCGGCAAGTTCGACAATCGCTCGAATTACATGCGTGGCGTGTTCTCGGATGGCGTCGATCGCCTTGGCAGTCAGGCGAAGACCATCCTCGCCACGGCCTTGCAGCAAAGCCGACGCTTCACCGTGCTGGATCGCGACAACCTTGGCGAAACGAAACAGGAAGCCGGGTTCGCGAACAAGGCGCAGTCGATTCGAGGCGCGAATTACATCATCACCGGCGACGTGACGGAGTTCGGCCGCAAGGATGTCGGCGATCAGCAATTGTTCGGCATTCTCGGACGCGGGAAGACTCAGGTGGCCTATGCGAAGGTCAGCCTCAATATCGTCGATATCGCCACGTCCGAGATCGTGGCGTCGAGCCAGGGCGCCGGTGAATTCAGTTTGTCGAGCCGCGAAGTGATCGGCTTCGGCGGAACGTCGAGCTATGACTCCACGCTCAATGGCAAGGTGCTCGATCTTGCGATCAGCGAAGCGGTCAATCACCTGGCCGAACAAGTCGATGCCGGCGCCCTGCCGGCCGCAAAGTAATTCCACTCGTTTTCATTCGAACAACAACATGATCGTCAAGATTCACAAACTGACCGGCTTCGCGCTGCCGGTCGCGGTGGCGGGCTCGCTGCTGACGGGTTGCGCAACACAGACCACGTCGCTTTATCAATGGGACGGCTATCAGCCGCAGGTCTACGAATACTTCAAGGGACAAACGAGTCCGTCCGACCAGATCGCCGCACTCGAAGCGGCCCGCGAGAAGGTCTTCGCAAAGGACAAGACATTGCCTCCGGGCTTTCGCGCGCATCTCGGCATGTTGTACGCGACCGTGGGCAAGGGCGCCGAGGCTCGTCAGCAATTGACCGAGGAAAAGGAGCGCTTTCCCGAGTCGTCTACGTATATGGATTTTCTGTTGAGCAAACTTCAGTAAGCACCGACCATGACTTTCAATATTTCCCGCAAACTCATCGCGGTGCTGTCGATCCTCTTGACGATGACCGCATGCGCTTCGCGCTCGCCGAGCCAGACGGACTACACGGCGTTCCGCAACAGCAAGCCGCGTTCGATTCTCGTTCTTCCGCCTGTCAACGACTCGAAGGATGTCGGCGCGACCTACGGCATGCTGTCCCAGATGACGATGCCGCTCGCCGAGGGCGGTTACTACGTCGTGCCGGTCGCCGAGATGGAAGAGACCTTCAGGCACAACGGTCTGACGACTGCAAACGACATTCAGGACGTTTCGGCGGCGAAGCTGCGCAGCATTTTCGGCGCGGACGCAGCGTTGTACACGAAGATCACCGCATACGGCTCGTCGTATCAAGTGGTCGCGAGCACGACTCAGGTCACGGCCGCGGCGAAGCTCGTCGATCTGCGCTCAGGCGAAACGCTTTGGAGCGGTTCGGCCACGGCGAATGGCAACGAGGTCGGCACGAACGTGAGCGTCGGGTCCGGTCTCATTGGCGCGCTTGTGCAAGCTGCTGTCACGCATGTCGTGAATGTCACCAGCGACAAGTCATGGGCCGTTGCGGGACTCACTAGTCAGCGCTTGCTGGCAACGGGTGGATCGAACGGTCTGCTGTATGGGCCACGCTCGCCGAAATACGGAACGGACTGACCGGGACATAACGCGAGAAGCGACAACGCGCCGAATCATCGGCGCGTTTTTTTTCGCCGATTAAACCGTCGTTTCCTTAATAGATGATCGCTAAATGAGGAATACACACCAAGCTCATGAAGCACTGAATGCACTCGCTCGCCGCATCGGCAACTTTGTCCGATACATGCTAGATCACATGCACGATTTAACTGCTCGGAGACTTTACATCGCGTAAATCAAGGCATTAAATCAACAGGCGGGCCGAAGCGTCCGCTTGTTGCAATTCATCCCCGTTCTCGTGATTTCTCCGACGTGCATCCGATCGACATGCCACGCACGGTCCGATGGCGGGTTCCTTGCGCTTTCGCGTACCAACTGGCAGGGTCGGACACGTCGCGGCGCTTCATATAGCAGCGAGGTCTCACAATGAGCAACATTTCAGGCGAAGCGATCGACACCCTCAAGGCGTCGGTGCGAGGCAGGCTCATCACACCGTCGGATTCCGATTACGACGAAGCGCGCAAGGTCTGGAACGCGACTATCGACAGGCGCCCCGCGCTCATCGTGCGTTGCGCCGGCGCGGCTGACGTCATCGCCGCGCTAGCGTTCGCGCGCGAGCAGGGCGTACTCGTTTCGATTCGCGGCGGATCGCACAACATCGCGGGCAGCGCAGTCAGCGACGACGCCTTGATGATCGATCTCTCCGCGCTGAAGTCCGTACGTATCGATCCGCAAGCGAAGCGCGCCTATGTCGAGCCCGGCGCGCTGCTCTCCGACTTCGATCACGAAGCGCAGGCATTCGGCCTCGCGACACCGCTCGGCATCAACTCGACGACGGGCGTCGCCGGTCTCACGCTCGGTGGCGGCTTCGGCTGGATCAGCCGCAAGTTCGGCGTGACAGTCGACAATCTCGTCGCAGCGGAGATCGTCACGGCCGACGGCACCTGGCGCCGCGTGAGCGCGGACAGCGAGCCCGATCTCTTCTGGGCATTGCGCGGCGGCGGCGGCAACTTCGGCGTCGTGACGCTCTTCGAATATCAGCTGCATGAAGTCGGTCCGCAGATATACGGCGGCCTCGTCGTCTTTCCGCTCGAACAGGCGAATGAGGTTCTGCCGAAGTATCGCGAGTTCGTCGCGCAATGTCCCGACGAGCTCACCGTGTGGGCCGTGCTGCGTCTCGCGCCGCCGCTGCCGTTTCTTCCCGAGGACGCGCACGGCAAGCCCGTGGTCGTGTTGGCGAGTTGCTATGTCGGCCCGGTCGAAAACGGCGAAAGGGCGCTCGCGCCCGTACGCAGCTTCGGCGCGCCCTATGGCGAACATCTCGGCGCGATGCCGTTCGCAGCATGGCAGAAGGCGTTCGATCCGCTGCTCACGCCGGGTGAGCGCAACTACTGGAAATCGCACAACTTCGCGAGTCTGAACGACGCAACCTTCGACATCCTGACGAATGCGGTGAAGTCGCTTCCGTCGACGCAGTGCGAGGTCTTCATCGGCGCGATGGGCGGGCAGACGAATCGCGTGCCGGTCGATGCAACCGCTTATGCGAATCGCGATTCGATCTACACGATCAACATTCACGGCCGCTGGAGCGAGGCCGCGGACGACGAGAAGTGCACGAAGTGGGCGCGCGACATGTTCTCCGCGATGACGCCGCATGCAATCGGCAGCGTCTACGTGAACTTCATGACGGGAGAAGAAGGAGACCGTGTGAGAGCGGCGTATGGTCCGAATTACGAGCGGCTCGCCGAAGTGAAGCGGCGCTACGATCCGGATAACCTGTTCCGCAGCAATCAGAACATCACGCCGGCGGCGTGACGGCAGGTGCGTCGTGTTTCGCGATGAAACAACACCCACCCCAACCGTCGTTCACGGCCCGGTAACTTTACCGCCCAAATACCGCCTTCCGAACATATACCCCTCGTTATATGCTTTTTAAAATAAGACCTTTAG